>JAFSTR010000066.1 GCA_017445665.1 Butyrivibrio sp.
ACACATTTTGAAAATCAAAATGTGTCAAACTGTAACGTCCCCACTGACACAAACTGTAACGGCCCCACTGTCTCATCCTTATTTTTCAACCGAGTACTCTACCGGCTTGCCCGTGAAGTACTCATCAAAAAGTCTTGTAAGGTTGGAGTCATCCTTAACTTCCTCGGCCTTAGCGCCATCTGCTCCGTAGTAATAAGTGGCATTTCCGTTCGTATCAAAGACTTCTGACGCTTCCTCGGCTACAACGAGCTTGTTGTTCCTGACTGTGTACTTGAACACATTGTGGTGTCCGCCCACAAAGATGTATCCGTCTTTTATCGATACAGGATATGCAGTTCCGGTGGAAGCCACCTGACCGATATAAGCAATCTTGTCACCCTCATATACAAACAGTGATGAATCAATGGCATTCTGAGTGCCATTTTCACCGTTGTAGCATCCGCTTGAAACGAAGAATACATCTGTGTCACCCACAGGTTCGTTTGCATAGCCCATGCCCGGTTTGAAGTCATTGATCATCTTGGTGAAAGTCTCATACTTACTAAGATCAACCTTGGAATAATCTATAGGGGTAATATCTGAGAACGGTGTGTACTCAAGCTGTAAAAGCACCTTCTTCAGATTCTCTTCCCTGAAATCGAAATCTTCCTGATTTGAAGCTTCCCACGCATTTTCATCATCGCCATAGCTTACAAAATACGGATTATTCTCATCGGCCTTAGGATCGTATTTAATGCTGTACTGATGAAAGAGTTCGGAAGTCCCCGGCTCAATTGTGTATGAGTGAGCTTCTGTTATATCTTCCCCATCAAAGGTAACCTTTGTAACTCCGCCGTATTGCTCTGTATAATAATAATCATCTGCAGATCCGCTGACAACAAGAGCAGGTTCTCTGTTTACTATCGTATAGATCTCATATATAGGGGTAGGGCCGTCCGAGCCATCCATGGGACCGATAAGAAGTTCATCGACACCGTCAATTGTGATGTCCTTATAAACAAATCCAAGGTCCTCATAGCCGCCCTTTTCCACAAGCTGAGAAACCAGATAGCCGTAGAGTTCTTCACCCTTGGTTCCTGCGCCATACATGAAGGTCCCATCACCTGATGCCACAGCATTTGCTATGATATCCGTGGCAGACTCATAAAGCTTGCCATAATCCTCCGGCATTTCATCAGATACTGTTATATCCCACTGAACATCGGATGGGTAGGAAACATCTACATCGTAGATTTCTCCCTTTGCATCAGCAAACTCTCCGATCTTTGTATACATTCCTCCGTAAAAGAGATCTCTATTAACGTCTACAACAACAGAAAAGACAAAACCTCCGCATCCCGCCTCATTGCTGGCTTTATCATACAGACTGATGGATGCTTTATCTACTGTTGCAAGGAATTTTCCCTTAAACTCGTCGGGAACAGTAACGGTAAGATAATCATTGGTAAGGACCATGTCCTCAACATAACTTACCTCTTCTTCAGCTTCCAAAGACTCTTCTGCCTCTGCCGTTTCCTGAGTATCCTCCTGTGCTGTCTCGGTCTGCTGAGTCTCACCAGCAGGTGCTTCTGCTACCGGCTGACTTCCGCAGGCTGTAAGTCCAACCATTGTTCCAATCATCAAAAGTGCAATTTTTCTTTTCATAATATTTTCTCCTCTTCTTAGGTAGCTGCCCCTGGGGCATTGTCCATCAACTAAAATTATACTACCGAAAGAAGTGTCACAGAATTGTCACAAAGTGATTATATTATCATTTATAATGTTAATTTTGTGCTTACAGCTCATAAACATAGATGGTATACGGACTGCTCTCATCTGTGTAGACGCCAACCTGTTTAAGTCCGATCTCCGCAGCATTGCTGATCTCAAACCTTGCAAAGATATATTTGCAGTCAAGGCTCTTAAGCTCATCCATGTTGGCTATAAGGCGCTTGTCCACAGGATCCATCACTCTAAGTGGAGCATAAGTGTTCTCATCATCAGCAGAGATAAGGTTAACCCTTGCGCCCCATCCGACGAAGTATGATGCCAGCGAAGGTGAGCCCTCAAAAGCAGGCTCTATTACTTTGGTCCACTTATCCTTGTAATCCTGGGCATACATTCCGAGGTATCCGTCGACAGAAGCGATACCGTTGTAGTTGAGGATTGCGGGATGGAAGCCGTAAGCAGCCGACCACTCGCCGTTATAGCTTATCTCGTCCTTTATCTTCTCAAAGAGCTTAGCTGAGTAGAATTCGTTGTAATTAACTGTGCTGGTCTCTTTGTGCTTGATGACCTTGTAAGCCTGGTTGTAACAGGTGTAATAGAAATCGTTGTAAACCTGCGGGACAAACATTACTACAACCACTGCAAGGGCAGCGATAACATTTGCCAAAAGCTTAAGGTTCTTTTTCCCATAGTCATACATGCGGATGCAGACAAGAAGGAGCTCAGCGTACCACAGGAACGTGTTGAAATAAGCGGTTCTTGCAAACTCAAAGCCTGTAAGCGGCGGAACCAGCATCTCAAAGAGATGTCTGAATGGCGCAAACTGGTATAGGCCAAAGATAAGCACGTTGAAGATGATCCAGAGCATCACAAGATTTATGTGATCCGTGAGTATCATCTTAGCCTTGCCGGATCTTACGTGTCCGATGTTTATAAGAACCAGTGCAACCAGCACCACTCCCAGTACGATGTATGTATGTGAATCCTCTGAGTGGAAGGATGCGTTTACAAATTCACTAAAGGCTGTAGCCATGGCCTGTCCGAAAGTCAGATTGCCGTGATCCATGGTGGTCCTGATGGTAACGGTATCGGTTCCCAGCATAGCGCCAAAGAGTCTGTACTCAAGAAGGATATATCCAAGCGACAGGACAATGATAGACACAAAGGTTCTGAGCGGGAACTTCTTATCTCTTACCCAGAGTATGATAACAGCGCACACCATGTAGCTCAGGATAAAGAAGCCATGGTATGAGAAGTAGGATATAAGCGGGTAAAAGAATACTGCCAGATACCAGGGAAGGCTCTTTTTAACGCTCTCTGCAAAGTAGATCTTCCTCAGGAAAAGAACTATAAAAGGCACCGACGTAAAGGCAATGCCATAGGTCGGGAAAACCGGGATCATTCCGAAAGCTGCTGCGATGACGATAACAAGGGGCTTGTAGTTTTCGTAGCGGTCCTTGTAAATGTCTTTTGCCAAAAGGATAAATGAGATCATGCCGATGGCGATCTTGGCAGCATAGCCTGCAAGGTAAGCCCAGTAAGTAGGCAGGATTATGTAAAAGAGATTATAGAGATTAAACTCGGATCCGAAGAGATCCCTGGATACTCCGTGAAGTATGGGAGCGGTGGCTCCGTGCGCAAACCAGAGGTGCGCCTTCTTGAGCATCTCATAGTGCCCCATGAAAAGATCTAAGTTGTCATGGATCTGAAAATAACTCTCCCCACGAAATACAAGGAACACTGCCGCTTGTATAAGAAGCAGTGTTCCTGTTAAGTACATATACCAATACTTTTTTATCTTATGATTCATAGTCCTCACCAACTGTGAACTTAGGTGTCCATTTGCCGTTTACTTTCTCGAAGAGGTCTCTGTTGACATACCTGTCCACAACCTCCCAGAACTCTTCCTCGGTGATGGATAAGTATCTGCATGCCTTCTCGATGTACTGCTGACCGCAGAGTCCGTCATACTCATTGACATACCACTTTCCGTCTTCTCTTGAGAATCTGCCCTCTCTTATGTCATAGCAGATCTCATCTGTAGCATAGCCAAAACCGAACTTTAAGTACTTGATCATCTGGTTAGGGATCTGAAGGTCGCAGTCAAGAGCTGTGTATCTTCTGTAACGTCCCATGTCATGAAGGTCTCCTGATCTTCCTGTGAGTCCTCTAGCAACAGCAAAGTCTGCATTGGTTACCTGTGACCACTCCCTGGTGTAGTACTGAAGGAAGATGGCCTTTATGCCCTTTGCCTGCATCTCCTCTACTGTAGGTATCTTATAGAGGAAAAGATCTTTTTCCGTAATGTTGTTTGACAGGTCAACGAAACTCTCTACACTTGCGCCACGGATTGTCTCAAGCTGCATTACTGAGAAAGCATTTCCTGATGCTTCCTGGTTCTTGGCAGCACCGAGTGTAAGGGCAGCGTTCTCACCCTGGATGATAAGCGGGATGTTGAACTTAACAGCCATGATATATGAAGAAGCCCAGAGGCAGTACTCTGAAGCAGCGATGATATTTCCACGCTCAAAGAATGACTTTCTTGCAAGCTTCTTGGCAACGACAGGATTTGGACGAATTGAGATGATGTCAAAACCAAGATTGTTGAGATTCTCGATATTCTTACGTCCGATCTCAGTGATCTCATCAGGCATGCAGTTGATAAGAAGAGGATTAAGTCCCAGCTTCTCCTTGGCGTAAACTGCCTGGAAGGTTGAATCTTTACCGCCGGAAACACCGATGATACAGTCGTAGATATTTCCTCTCTTCTTGGCCTCTGCCTTAGCTTCCTCAGCAAAACCTCTAAGCTCTGCCTCTCTTGCAGCCCAGTCTATTGTAGCCTTGGACTCTTCGTATCTGCAGGCAAAGCAGATCTGCTCATCATCAAATATGATGCCCGGTCTTGTGTCCGGCTGAAGGCATCTCTTACAGTATCTCATTTTCATGTATAAATCCTCCGAAAAACTCTCTTCAAAAATAAATTATCCCGTTAAGTATACAATTACTTTTTTCTTCTGTCTATTCCTGCAATCCTGTAGTATTCAGCCTTATCACTGTACATCATTCTGTCTGCCAGCTTCTCAAGGTCTTCTACAGAAAGCGTCGGGTGATCTCTATGGGCCGCATAGCCTATGGATATTGTAAGCTCCTTCTGATACTTACCGTGCCAGGATGAAGCTGCATTCTTCATGTCCGTTAAAAGAGCACTTGTATCATCAATATGCACAATAGCAATAAACTCATCGCCGCCGGTACGATAGACTTTGCCCCTTGATCCAACTGCCATCAAAAGGCAATCAGAACAGGCCTTTATGAGCTCATCTCCGGCCGCATGGCCCTTGGTATCATTGGCGGTCTTTAGTCCGTTTACATCAATTGAGAAAACTGCAAAATCTTCCTCAATCTCTTTTTCCTTATATTCCAGAATATCTTCCTCATAGCATCTTCTGTTATAAAGCCTTGTGAGCTCATCAGTCATAGCTATACGGATAAGATGTTCTTCTCGCCTCTTCTCAGCTTCTATGCTCTGAACCGTGAAGACAACTATCATCGGTCTGTCGTTTTCATCCTTTTCAGCTACGATGTACTGGGCTCTGAACCAACCGCTATACTTATTGATAAACTCACCTGATATGATCTTTTTGTCCGCAAGTCTGTCCTGAAGAGTTGTTATGTTTGTAAATTCTATAAACTCCTCTTCCTGATCATCAACGACATTTCCAATGATCTGTCGTGTCATATAAGTGTGGTCATATTCAGAAAAATCAAGTTTCTTCTCATGAAGTTTGTCACCTGCATTGTCGCCTCTTAACGGCCTCTCTGTCATCTTGTAAAAATCTATCAGATTAACCTTCTCATAGATTTCAGCCATAGAGTCCAGAATATCAAGCTGCTCCGTCATCCGGGATTCATGCTGTAACAAATTTTCCTGCTGGACCATTGTGTCCCGGAAATAGTTTGTTGCCAGTCTTCCGAGGGCAAGTCCGGCGAATGTCATGATGATCGTCTCTATGGTGTATCCGCCAACGGCATTAAGAAAATATGCCAGTGCTGTGCCATAGTCTGATCTCATACTCGAGAAATAAGGCGCCACCATCCATGTGGAAAGTATCATCAGACAGTAGTTGGATACCACAGCAAAAATGTATATCCTGGTATCACAGAACAGTAAGCTAAGGAGTGGTACCAAAAACCAGGTCAGATAAACCGCAACACGTCCATAGGTCATATGAGCCAAGAGCATGTTAAAGGCCAATAATGCAGTAATACTGGTCACTACGGAATCCGGCCACTTCTTAAGCATCAGATAATGTCCAAAAGCAAGAATCGCCACTATAACGGATATCTGAATGCATATATCATAATCCACATTCTTGAATATTCCTTTTGCGACTCCAAGCGCTATTGCAGGTCCTGTAAAAATGCAGAACCACAAAACAACATTGAGGGATCTGTTAACCGATATTCGATTTTCCCTTAAGAATTCCTCATAGGATTTTGTCTGCTGGGGAGCATTATCCATATTAGTTCTCCTGTCATGAATTATATGCGACCTTTAGAACGTGTCCGTCTGATTGAGCCATCTGTGATCGTAAAAGAGCCAGCTCTTATATGGCAAAACTCTTACACCTATTTTATCTGCTTCCCTTAAGAAATACAAAAAATAAAGAATGCAGAATATGATCACTGCAGCTGTAACTCTCTTTTTCTTCTTAGGGTCTTTTATGCTGCAGATGATATTGGGTAAAAGAAGTATCTGAGCCGTTGTAAGATAGTAGGAAAATCTCGTTACCAGCGGCAGCCAGTAGCAGCTAAGGTACAGCGCCATTCCCATGATGTTCATGTTGAAATACATGCGGTTGTCGATGCGGTTTTTGATGGCGTCCTCGTAGCAGACAATGCAGATAACAAGGACGAAAATGCATCCTGCTATGGGAGCTGCGTACTCCATTATGGAGTGAACTTCTTCTATATAGACCGTGTTCCTGTAGGAAGGATATAGCTTAAGTGCAATATCCATTATCTGTTTGTTAAAAAGACCTGCCACTGCCGCAAAGGCTGCCAGAAGAACAAGTGCCCATCTCTTCCACTGCACCCTTGCAAGGAAATACATCGGAATTACCACCAGCACTGATTTGTGGAAGGTGGCTGCAAACAGGATCAGCGCAAAGAATTTGATGACCCCCTGCCGGTTGATGTCCACCAGATAGCGAAGCGCAAAGGTCGCAATGGCCAGTGCGAAATAATATCTTACAGTATTAAAGCTCTTGTAATAGAGTCCGAAGGTCATGAAGATAAAGAATCCCCAGGCAAAGCTGTCACTCTGATCCCTGATCACCTTAAGGAAAATGGCAACGATCGCCGCTCCGAACACGCCGAACATGAGAAGATAATCTTCCTTGCCTGAGAGTGTATAGAGGATCCTGACAACCAGATTAAATCCCGGCTCCGTAACCACATAGCCCCTCTGGAAGATCTCGTGGCAGGTCACAACGTAGGTTCCGTAGTCATTGCCCACCTCGTGGCGAAAAGCCGCCAGCCCAGTAAGGATCACAAACACAGAAACAAGACACAGGGCACTTTTCGCCCTCTGTCTTGTAGTGTATCCCATGAGTATCTCACCCTGAGCTTTTTCAGTTGTCTGTACACGGCATGCCAATACCACAGTAATGGCAGCTATCAGCACATAAAGAACCATTTACTCCATCACTCCGACTATCTTGACATCCTGCTTCATGAGGGTATAGACAACCTTGTCCATAACCTCTGTCTTATCTGTTCCGGGCCTGAGTTTTAAAATAACTCCGTCCGCTGCTCTCATTCTGTCGAACTCATTAAGGTCATATCTGAACTGGTCTGTGGCAAGCTCAATGTAGTTGCCGTCATATTCAAGAAGATGCGATCTGTTAACGTTATACTCGTCAGTATCTCTTTTGCCAAGATAAGGAATCTGTGGGTATCTGATGACCCAGTCCCTCTCTGTATAGATTGCATCGTCAAAGATCCCGTACATCAGCACGGCAAACAGGCTCACCAAAAGACCTATAAGCGCTCCGAGGAATGCTGCGTTTTTCTCTCTTGTGTATGCGTCATAAACCTCTATCTCGGCATCTGTCCAGAGCTCGATGGTTTTCAGCATATCTATCTTCTCTGCAAAAGAAGGAAGTGCGATCTTATAAGCATCAGATATCTTCTGAACAAGAGCTTTATCAGTACCTGTAACAACAACAGTCAGGATCCTGTAATCACCGAGGATCTCCCCGGTCACGCTCTCTAATATCTGCTGCTTGGTAACATCCGGTGCCACCTCAAGAGCCTTGTTTACTATTGGGTCATCCCTCAGGATACCGTCCCAGGTGTAGGCATTATAATAATCCACGCCATTAGGAAACTCCTCGTGATTGAAGGTGATGTAGTAGTCGTTCCTGATACGGTAAACAGTATTGCCGCTCATGACATTGCTGTAGATCACATAGCTGACACAGCCCAGCAATGCGCCCAAAACAGTCGCTGCTATCACGATCCAGAATCTCTTCACAAACTGTCTGAAGAATCTTCTGAGGTCTATAGGTCTTGTATCAAAGTCCCTTGTGGACATGGTTTTCCTCCCTGATGACAAAATTGTACACTTATTATAATACACGAATTGCTACGTTGCTACGCAACTCTCGCAATTCTACAACCATTCGGAAATCGATATGCTCATTTCAATCGCATATCTTTTTTCCTCATGTTTGTTCGGTCTTCAAGGTCGCATGTATCTTCATGCAAGCATGGATACATGCGACTTTGAAAACCTTGTATCATAGCAGTCTCTTGATATATGCTCCTGTATAGGACTTTTTACACTTTGCAACTTCTTCGGGAGTTCCGGCAACCACAACGGTTCCGCCCTTGGATCCGCCCTCGGGACCCATGTCTATGATATAATCTCCGGTCTTGATAACATCCAAGTTGTGCTCAATGACAACAACAGTATTGCCCTGTTCAACCAGGCTGTGCATGATCTTAACGAGTTTCTGAACATCCGCAAAATGAAGACCTGTCGTGGGCTCATCCAGAATATACACCGTCTTACCTGTTCCAACCTTACTGAGCTCAGTTGCAAGCTTGATCCTCTGCGCCTCACCACCTGATAGTTCTGTGCTGGGCTGACCGAGCTTCACATAGCCCAGACCTACATCGTAGAGAGTCTGGATCTTACGCTTTATGGTCTTGACGTTCTCAAAGAACTTAAGGGCCTCCTCAACCGTCATATCAAGGACATCATAAATGTTCTTGCCCTTATATCTAACTTCAAGAGTCTCATGGTTGTATCTCTTACCTCCGCAGACTTCACAGGGTACGTAGACGTCCGGAAGGAAATGCATCTCGATCTTGATGATACCGTCACCACCACAGGCTTCGCATCGTCCGCCCTTGACGTTGAAGGAGAACCTTCCCTTCTTGTAACCCCTGGCCTTGGCGTCAGGTGTTCCGGCAAAGAGATCTCTTATCATGTCAAAGACGCCGGTGTATGTGGCAGGATTGGACCTGGGAGTCCTTCCGATAGGCGACTGGTCGATTGCAATCACCTTATCCACCTGTTCAAGTCCCTCTATAGCCTTGTGCTTACCGGGGATCACTCTTGCTCTGTTGAGGTCTCTTGCCAGATGTTTATATAGTATCTCGTTGACAAAAGAGCTCTTGCCTGAGCCGGATACACCGGTAACTATGGTCATTACTCCAATCGGTACATCTATGTCGATGTTCTTAAGGTTATTCTCCTGAGCTCCGATTATCTTAAGCCAGCCCTTTGGCTCTCTCCTTGTGGCTGGAACCTCTATCTTGAGCTTTCCGGAGAGGTACTGGCCTGTCACGGACTCTTTTACCTTCATGATATCCTCGGCGGTTCCGCAGGCAACAATCTTGCCGCCGTGAGATCCTGCCCCGGGACCAACGTCCACAATGTAATCCGCAGCTCTCATGGTATCCTCATCGTGTTCAACCACGATCAGGGTATTGCCGAGGTCTCGCAGGTTCTTAAGTGTATTAAGAAGCTTGTCGTTGTCCCTCTGATGGAGTCCGATACTGGGCTCATCAAGGATGTAGCATACTCCGCAAAGGCCTGACCCTATCTGGGTTGCAAGCCTTATTCTCTGAGCTTCACCTCCTGAGAGTGTTCCCGTTGCTCTTGAAAGTGAGAGATAATCCAGTCCCACATCCACAAGGAAACCTACTCTTGCCCTGATCTCTTTAAGGACCTGGGCACCGATAAGCTCCTGCTGCTGAGTGAGCTTCATATTCTCCAGATAATTCTGAAGCTCATCTATGGACATGGAAGTGATCTCATAAATATTCTTGTCATTTATGGTTACTGCCAGAGACTCTTTCTTAAGTCTCTGTCCGCCGCAGAGCTGGCACGGAGTTATCCGCATGAATTCTTCGTACTCTGCCTTCATGGCTTCTGAAAAGGTCTCTCTGTAGCGCTGTTCTACATTCTTGATAAGACCGTCAAACTTGATGGGGTAATCACCCTCTCCACGCTGTCCCTTGTAATGAACCTTGACCGTTCTGTCTGATCCGTATACCAGCATGTGCTGAACTTCCTCTGACAGATCCTGAAATGGCGTATCAAGGCTGAACTTGTACTCCTTGGCAAGTGTACGTAGCACGGCGTTACTAAAGCTTGAGTCCTTATTGGCCGACTGCCATCCCATTACAACAATACATCCGTCATTGATGGAAAGACTCTTATCAGGGATCATCAGATCGGGATCAAATTCCATCTTGTAGCCAAGTCCCACACAGTCAGGACAGGCACCAAAAGGATTGTTAAAGGAAAAGCTTCTGGGCTCGATCTCAGGGATACTGATCCCGCAGTCAGGACACGCAAAACTCTGACTAAAGCTCAGTTCCTTCCCATCCACAACATCCACGAGAAGAAGTCCCTCTGTGAGCTGAAGCGCATTCTCAATGGAATCTGTAAGTCTGCGCCTTAAGTTCTCATTGTCGTCGCGGACCACGATCCTGTCTACAATGATCTCAATGTTGTGCTTGATGTTCTTGTCCAGCTTGATCTCCTCTTCGGAAATATCATACTGGTTGCCATCAATCCTGGCTCTTACATAGCCCGCACGCTTAGCTCTGTCCAGGGTCTTCTGGTGTTCACCCTTTTTACCTCTGACTACAGGTGCCATGATCTGCAGCTTGGTTCCGTCTCCAAGAGCCATGATCTGGTCGCACATCTCGTCCACAGTCTGTCTGCGTATCTCTCTTCCACAGTTGGGGCAGTGCGGAACACCGATCCTTGCGTATAGAAGTCTGAAGTGATCGTATATCTCTGTTACAGTTCCCACTGTAGATCTCGGGTTCTTATTGGTGGATTTCTGGTCGATGGAGATTGTAGGTGAAAGTCCCTCTATAGCCTCAACATTGGGCTTATCCATCTGTCCCAGAAACATTCTGGCATAGGAAGATAGAGACTCCATATACCGCCTCTGTCCCTCTGCAAAGATTGTCTCAAAAGCAAGAGATGACTTACCTGAGCCTGACACTCCGGTAAGGACTGTAAGGGTCTCCCTTGGGATCTTAACATTTACATGTTTTAAGTTATGCTCACTGGCACCACGGACCCTGATATAGTCGTGTATATCTGAGGGAAGTATCCTCTTGGTGGTGTTCTTTTTGGTCATTTTATTATCTGACATATTAATTCCCTTCCAGAGTAACAAGGAAGTTACTCCTCACTGTGTTCGGAGTGACACGTTCGAACCGGACTCGAAAAGACCTCGTCAGGTTCTCACAGCTCACAGCCCTGAGGTCAATTCCGTATGCACCTTCTTAAGCTCGATAAGCTGATCTCGCAGCATTGCAGCAGTCTCGAAATCCAGCTCCGTAGCTGCTCTCTTCATCTTCTTCTGAACCTGGGCGATGAGCTTCTCCAGCTCGTCTCTGTCCATGGACTCAGGGTCCTTCTCAAACTTAACCTCTTCCTTAGCTACTGCCTTGGTTACTGCGATAAGATCGCGGACCGCCTTCTTGATGGTCTGAGGTGTTATTCCGTGTTCTTCATTATACTTCTGCTGGATCGCACGACGTCTCTTGGTCTCATCGATAGCCTTCTTCATAGAGTCGGTCATATTGTCGGCATACATTATAACGTGACCTTCTGAGTTTCTGGCTGCACGACCTATTGTCTGGATAAGAGAAGTCTCCGAACGAAGGAATCCCTCTTTATCCGCATCTATTATGGCAACCAAAGATATCTCAGGTATATCAAGGCCCTCTCTGAGCAGGTTGATACCTACAAGCACATCAAAGACATCAAGTCTCATATCCCTGATGATCTCGGCTCTCTCGAGGGTATCGATATCTGAATGCAGATACTTGACCCTGATGCCGGACTCAGCAAGATACTGGGTCAAATCCTCCGCCATCCTCTTTGTAAGGGTAGTCACAAGGACCTTATTCTTATTGTCGATCTCTTTCCTGATCTCACCGATAAGATCGTCTATCTGTCCCTCAACAGGACGCACATCAACTTCAGGATCCAAAAGACCTGTTGGCCTTATTACCTGCTCGGCGCGGAGAAGCTCGTGTTCCTCCTCATACTTACCGGGAGTTGCCGAGCAAAACAGCATCTGGTCTATATGCTGCTCAAACTCTTCAAAGTTAAGAGGTCTGTTATCAAGAGCAGACGGAAGTCTGAAGCCATAGTCCACCAAAGTCAGTTTCCTGCTCCTGTCGCCGTTGTACATGGCTCCGACCTGAGGTATTGTCATATGTGACTCATCCACTATGATGAGGAAATCATCATCAAAGAAGTCGAGAAGCGTAAGCGGAGGTTCTCCCGGCTTGGCAAAATTGAGGTGCCTTGAGTAGTTCTCAATGCCTGAGCAAAAGCCCGTCTCCCTCATCATCTCTACGTCAAAGTTTGTTCGCTCAGCAATCCTCTGAGCCTCTATAAGTCTGTCCTCACCCTTGAAAAACTTAACCTGCTCTTCAAGCTCTTTCTCGATGTTGTCACAGGCTGCGTTTATCTTCTCCTGTGGTACAACATAGTGAGATGCCGGATAGATCATGACATGAGTCAGCTCACTCTTCACCTTGGAAGTTACAGGCTCCACCTCACATATCCTGTCTATCTCATCACCGAAGAACTCTATCCTGATCAGATAATCATCAGCGTTGGCAGGGAAAACTTCCACAGTATCTCCGCGAACCCTGAAGTTGCATCTTCCAAGTTCCATATCGTTTCTGTCGTACTGGATCGCCACAAGATCTTTTATCAGTTCGTCCCTGTCCTTGGTCATTCCGGGTCTTAAGGATACAGACATCCCCTTGAATTCCTCAGGGCTACCGAGGCCGTAAATACAGGACACGCTGGCAACAACAATGACATCCTTCCTCTCTGCAAGAGATGCTGTTGCTGAAAGCCTTAACTTATCAATCTCATCATTTATTGCCGAGTCCTTGGCAATATAAGTATCAGTCTGAGGGACATAAGCCTCAGGCTGGTAGTAATCGTAGTATGAGACAAAATACTCAACGGCATTCTCCGGGAAGAACTCTTTCATCTCTCCGTAGAGCTGTCCCGCCAGAGTCTTGTTATGGCTGATGATCAGTGTCGGCTTGTTAAGCGCCGCAATGACATTGGCCATGGTAAAAGTCTTACCGGAGCCCGTAACGCCAAGCAGGGTCTCAAACTGATTGCCTTCCTTAAATCCCTTTACCAGAGCCTCAATAGCCTGCGGCTGATCTCCGGTTGGTTTATATTCCGAGTGTAATTTGAAGTCCATAACTAACCCTCAAATATGAATCCTAAACAACATGTACGTATATGAGGTCAGTATATCATTTCTATGCACCTGTGTCCATATTTTTTAGAACGTTTGTTCGTGGCCAATTTTATTAAACCATCTACAGGTTTATCGAATCATAGGTATACACGAGATCCTGCTCGATCACAAAATCCTCGTCACACACTGCCCCGGAGTAATCGCTGCGTCCCAGAAGCTGAGTGGTGCACATGGCGGCAGTTGCCGCGCCTTCCGGAATTATCTCTGGAGTTTCATTACCTTTGGTCAAAAGACTCCCCAGACCAAGTATCACTACAAGAGCCACAAATATGACAACAAATGTATAAATAAAGATCATCATTTCCCTTCCTCCTCAGGCTTCTGAAGCCAGTCAATATCATCACCATACCTCTCAGCCAGGATTTCTCTTATCCTGATACCGGCTCTGCCAAGCCTTTCTTTTACCGCAGGAACCCTCATCTGAGCGTCTATGGCAGCGTAGCTTATAAACGTCTCATAATGGGTCAGTCCCAATGATAGGGCCATTGCCAGAGTTGCTGCAACACACGTGTATTTTGCATTCCTAAGCAACGTGTTCCTTCGCACATACTTAGGATATTTCCTGAGTGCATCCATGATCTCATTACAATCATTAAACCTCTCTTCCCTATCAGGTCTCGTGCACTTCTCTATGATCATCATAAGCTCAGGCGAACACTTGCCTCCCATGATCTGCAAAAGAGTTCTTCCAAAACAGTAGATATCGGTCCTTGGATCAGTCTGTCCAAGATTTCCGTACTGCTCAGGAGCTGCAAAGCCGCCGGTTCCAAGATTCTGTGTATCTGAGTCGGCTCCGCTTTCATAGTAACGGGCTGCACCAAAGTCGATAAGCGACAAATGCCCGTCGGGCCTTACTATGATATTTGACGGCTTCAAGTCCCTATATACGACAGGTCTTTTCCCAAGATGCAGATAGGACATGATGTCCAATAGCTCAAGGCCTAGCGCAACAGCCTCTTTTTCCTTAAGAAAACCTTTGTGCTTAACGTATTTCTCCAGGCTGTTTCCCGGAACATACTCAAGGACAAACGCATCGTCATAAGCTTCTATAAGTCTTGGAATTGCAGGATGATCCAGTTCCGTAAGCATCCCTGCTTCATCCTCCATCATCAGACTTATTTCTCCTGTGCCGTAAGCATCTCTTTTTATCTGCTTGATTGTAACAGCTCTTCCCTTTCTCTCATCGATTCCCATGAGCACAACACTGCTGCCGCCCTCACCGAGCTTTCTTTTGATCCTGTATTTATCTCTGTATAAAATTCCTGTATCCATCTCTTTTACACCTCTTAACTTAAAACTCCAGACACATGGCTGCTGCCGAAATGTTGTCCTTCTCTTTTCTGCTCCAGGCAAGCTCTGTGAGCTTTCTGCACTCCATAAGCATATCGCTGTCTGTGACGCACATCTGCGGACACAGCCTTTTGTGGATCTCTTCTGCATGAAGCGTTCTCCAGAATCCATCACTGCACGCAAGTACTGTGGTACTGCCCTTTAGCCTGCCATATCTGACCTGAACGTCAGGTGACATTGTTGTTCCTATGGACTGTAGAAGCACGTTTCTCTCAGGATCAGTATCCATCTCATCTGCTGTTATAAGTCCTTTATCCACCTTGTCCTGAACAAGGCTCTGGTCCTTGGTTATGGCCCATGCTCTTGCGCTGTCTATGAGATAGATCCTGGAGTCACCGACATTAAGAGTCATGTACTTATTTCCAATCTGCAAAAGAGCTGTCAGTGTTGTCCCAAGGTTGATCCCCCTGTGCTTTCCGTATCTTTTCAGTTCTCCGCAGACTTTAACTATCAGCCTTTTAAGCGATGTTTCCGCCGTTTTCCACAGCTCATCTTCGCTCATTCCCTGCATCAGGGAAAACTCCTCGCAAAACCAGGTTTCAAGCGCTCTTATTGCCTTACAACTGGCCACTTCACCTTTTGAGAGTCCTCCCATACCATCGCATACTGCGGCAAAAGAGACTCTTCCGTACCTTCTTGTGTTAGCTACTTTGATCATAGCAGCGTCCTGATTTACCTTGCGCACTTTTCCGGCGTCGGTAAAAATACATGCCTTTACATTCATTGATAAACTCCTTGAAATATGTTCGAAAATGAACAGTGATGCTTCACACTAAGCTCCATAAACGTCGCCAAGTGCTCTGCACAATAATAAAAGACTGTGCCGAAGATGTTCGACACAGTCTCTGATAATACACTTATGTTTTTTAGTTGTCAAGAAGTTTTTCCATCTCTTCGATGCCCTTCTGAAGCTGATTGTCTGTTTTGTCCTCAGCGTAGGCATCCGCATCAAATTCAACCTCTACATCCGGCTCAATACCTATGCCGTGGATGTTGTTGCCGTTAGGAGTGTAGTAATCACTTACTGTAAGCTTAACAGCTGTTCCGTCATTGAGATCAAAAATCCTCTGAACGATTCCCTTACCAAAGGTTGTTGTTCCTACCAGCCTTCCGATTCCGTAATCCTTGATTGCTCCTGAGAGGATCTCTGAAGCACTCGCTGAATACTGGTTGACCAGAACAACTACCGGAATATCTATCTCGTGCTCACCGTCGCAGCTGTAATCCTCTCTGTTTCCGTCCCTGTCAACGGTATATACGATAAGTCCCTTGGGAAGGAGCTGTCTTGCAATCTCGCAAACAGCCTGAAGGCTTCCACCCGGATTACTTCTAAGGTCGATGATAAGCCCCTGCATATCCTTCTCACGAAGCTCTGCCATTCCCTCTTTAAACTGATCCGGTGTAACATCATCAAACTCGGTTATCTGAAGGTATCCGATGTTCTCTTTTTCCCCAACCATCTTAGTGGTAACGGTAGGAACCTCTACTGCGGATCTCTCAACATCAACCTCTATCTGCTCTCTCTTGGAGCCCCTTAGGATTGTCAGATGTACCGTCGTTCCCTCCGGTCCCTTGATCAGTGAAACAACTTCATCAAGCTCAAGACCGCTTGTGGACTCTTTATCAACCTCTGAAATGATATCATCGGTCTGAAGTTCCGCCCTCTCTGCGGGAGTTCCGGGCATTACACCTGAAATCCTGGGAAGTCCCATATCTTCATCGATACTTACATAAGCCCCGATCCCATAGTAAACACCTGCGGTGTCTGACAAAAGATCTTCAAGCTCTTCCTCTGTGTAATAGACCGAATAAGGATCTCCCAAAGAATCCATCAGTCCCTTGTATATGCCATCAGCCTCTGTCTCATTACTGACATCTGTCTTGTAGTAGTACGTATCGATCACATCATCAAGAGACTCAATCTTCTCAACAACCTCATCGGTGACAAGTGTGTCTCCGTGACCTCCGAGAGCTCCTGCCAACTGGGAAGGACCTCCAAAGCCTCCTGTAAAAGGATTTGCGAAGAAAAAGACATATACTCCCGCCATAATAAACATGGCAATAAAGCATCCTACCAGTATTCCCGCTATAAATCTGCGTGTAAGTTTGCCCTTATCCTCAGGCATCTGAGGCGGCATCATATTAAAGTTATTATTTATATCCACAATTTACTCCTATCCAGCCTACTTGAGATAATTCCAAGGGCTGACATAATTACCGTTAAGTCGCACACCAAAGTGAAGGTGCGGTCCTGTAGATCTTCCTGTCGATCCGACTGCTCCGATCTTGGTTCCCGAAGTGACATCCTGTCCTTTGGAAACATAAAGCGCTGAACAATGCATGTAGATTGTATAGAGGCCTGCACCATGGTTTATCATGATGTAATTACCCATGGTAGAGTTGTAATCTGCCGCAACAACTGTTCCGTTATAGGCCGCCAGGATTGGTGATCCCGAAGGTGCAGCCAGATCTATTCCGTTATGCATCTTCTCAACACCCAGCGTCGGATGCATTCTCATTCCGTAATTATCGGAAATCCTGCTGTAATTGGGACACGGCCATGTAAACATACCGCCGTCGTACATATATCTGCTGTATAAAGACGCCTTGTCCGCGGCAACTTCTCTCTCCAGAGCTGCGATAGCTTCATTCTCAGCTTTGATCTCATCCTCATAGGCCTTGATCGCAGCTTCCTTGTTGGAGATATCTGTCTGGACAGCAGAGAGCTCATTAGCCTTAGTATCCATAAGCGCCTGGACATTTGCTTCCTCTTCTTCCTTGGCAGCCTTGGCCTCGTCCAGTGTAGTCTTCTCTTCCTCCAGGGCCTCCTTGGTAAGCTTGATAAGCTCCGTTGTAGCTATGTATTCGTTAAGCTTCTGCCTGTCGTAGGAAGATAACAGTTCGATGTATTCAGCCTTATTCAGCATCTCTGCAAAAGAGCCCGACTGAATAAGGAGCTCTAAGTAGAGAGTATCTCCACGCTCATACATGAACTTAATGCGCTTCTTCATAGCCTCATACTGAGCCTTCTGAATTGCTTCCGCCTCTTCAAGCTCAGCAGTAGTAGTTGCTATCTGCTGCTCTTTCTCCGTGATCTCATCGCCCAGTGCATCGATCCTCTCCTGGATATCAGTAAGCTGTCCGTCCAGCTCAGAGATATAGTTATTGAGGTTTGTTTTGCTGGCCTCAAGTTCCTTCTTGACCTTCTCCAGGTCAGTCTTGGCATTTTTAAGAGAGTCTCTCTCTTTCTTAGCTTCGCTGATCTGATTCTCCTTGGCCTTGATGGACTCCTCGGTAACCTCAGCATAGCTGGTGATGGCGCTTGACATAAATACAAAGACCGCCATAAGTACACACAGGATAACGCCCGATATTCTTTTTGTGCTCTGTAATAATATCTTGCTCAACTATGGGTAGTCCTTATCCTGATCTTTATACGTGCAGATGCTTTCTTACTGTGATGAAACTTCCGAAAAATCCGATACCGATACCGATAAGAAGTGATATAGGTATCAGACTGTTGAATACCGTCTCAACAGGCAGGAAATTAAGGAGTGAGCTGAGCATCGTAAATCTCGATACAACATAGGTTATAACGTGTGTGTATACGAAATATATGATGATCAGAGGAATAACGGAACCAATAAGACCAATGAGAATACCTTCAACAACGAAAGGCGCTCTTACAAAGAAGTCTGTGGCACCGATGTACTTCATGATATTGATCTCGTCTTTTCTCACTGAAATACCCATAGTTACGGTATTGCTGATAAGGAATATGGATACCAGTAAAAGAACTATGATAATACCGGCAGACACATAGGCAATAAGGAGGTTGAGTCCGCTGAGAGTAGTCGCTGTTACCTCAGATCTGTTGACCTCTCTTACTGATGTGATCGACTCAATATATGTTACCAATGCCGGCTGCATTGAGACATCATTAAGGTATATCTGGAGGTTGGCTGAATCTGCCAGAGGGTTCTCAGTGAATCCGTCTGCATACTCTCCAAGGTACTCCTCCTTAAATCCTTCCCAGGCCTCATCGGCTGAAACGTACTGGATCTCGCGGACCTCTGTTCTCTTTTCAAGGTCACTCTTTACTGCAAGGATCTCGTCCTCAGAGGTTCCCTCATTGAAGAACACTGTAACGGAGACTCCTTCTTCCGCTGTCTTTACCACGTTCTGGAAGTTGGTGATGATAGCGTAGAACAGACCAAACAGGAAAAGACATGCTGTAATGGTGGCAATTGATGCCAGTGTGTACCACTTATTTCGTCCCAAGTTCTTAAATCCCTGGCCTATTGTGTAAAAGAAACTATTAATCCTCATCGATGTACATACCCTCTTCTTCGTCCTCTATAATGACGCCCTTCTTCATGGTAATAACTCGCTTCTTCATAGCATTGACTATCTCTCTGTTGTGAGTAACTACGATGACGGTTGTACCATTCTCGTTGATCTGTTCCATGAGTTTCATAATTTCCCAGGAGTTATTGGGATCCAGGTTTCCTGTGGGTTCATCCGCAAGAAGGATGGTAGGCTTGTTAACAAGCGCCCTTGCAAGAGCAACTCTCTGCTGCTCACCACCTGAAAGCTGGTTGATCTTGTTTTTGTATTTTCCTGCCAGATTGACGGTGGCAAGTATAGACGGAACATTTCGCTTGATTTCCCTTGTGGGAGTCTGAACAATCCTCTGGGCAAAAGCGACGTTTTCATAGACGTTTCTGTCCTTTAACAGACGGAAATCCTGGAAGACGATTCCCAGATTTCTTCTGAACTTGGGAATCTTGCTGTGCTTGATCCTTCTGAGATTGTATCCGAGTACTGTGATCTCTCCGTCCGTAGGAACAAGCTCCCTGAGCAGCAACTTAATGAGGGTAGACTTGCCTGATCCGCTGTCTCCCACTATAAAAACGAATTCACCCCTCTTGATGTGAAGGGTGACTCCATTTAAGGCCGGTGCTCCCGTAGAATAAGATTTAGTCACGTTTTCAAGCGTGATCACCTCATCCTCGGGGATCTGCCTGTTTGTCCTTCTTTTTCTGTATCCTCTTTCCATAATTCTCCTCTTTGTCTAACCGCGATATACAACCCTCTTGTATATCAATTACGTGAACTTCTCCATGTACTTCATATATCTTACAACCATAAGTGCAATTTTGAAAGTAATGGCATCATCAAAGACTCTCAGGTCAAGGCCGGTGCTCTTCTGAAGCTTGTCCAGTCTGTAAACAAGAGTATTTCTGTGTATAAAGAGCTGTCTTGAAGTCTCTGATACATTGAGGCTGTTCTCAAAGAACTTATCAATGGTGCTGAGGGTTTCCTGATCGAATTCATCAGGATTTCTGCCTCCGAAGATCTCTTTAATAAACATCTTGCAAAGCGGTATCGGAAGCTGATAGATAAGTCTTCCAATTCCCAGCTCGCTGTAACAGATGACCTTGCGCTCATCAAAGAATATCTTGCCTACATCAAGCGCCATCTTGGCTTCCTTGTAGGAACGGCTCACTTCCTTGATCTCGCCTACAACTGTACCGTAAGCGATCCTTACGCCGCTAAGGCCCTCTTTCTCAAGTGAATTTAAAATATCCTCGGCGGATCTTGCGATCTCATAAGGCTTAGCCATGTCACTGACATCCTTGACAACAATGACATTGTCCTCATCTACCTCGGTAACGAAATCTGTTCCGCTGCCCACACAGGTTCTTGTGAGCTCCAATATATTGCTGTCCCTTCCACCGGCGCACTCCACGATCATTGCTACCCTCTTGGCATCGCTCTGGATGTGAAGTTTCTTGGCTCTGCTGTAGATATCAACCAAAAGAAGGTTGTCCAAAAGAAGGTTCTTGATAAAGTTGTCCTTATCAAAACGCTCTTTGTAAGCAACCAAAAGGCTCTGGATCTGATATGCTATCATCTTGCCAAGCATATATATATTGTCACCGCTTCCGGTACAGATCAGCAGATACTCAAGCTGCTGCTCATCATATATCTTGAAATACTGATAACCCTGTATTTCCTGTGAGTCTGCAGGAGACTCAACAAAGTCCCTGGCCACAGCTGAAACATTGCCTATTTCATTAGTGGTGGACGCAACCTCCTTGCCATCAATATCAAGCACACAAAGGTCTACGTGCGCTATGTTCTTGAGCCCGTCGATCGTATTCTGCAAAATCTGATTGGAAATCATGTATCACTCTTTCTTGCACCATCGTGCAGGTTAAATTATTACAAAACTCGTAATGAAAAATACATTACTAATCCATTTTAATATAAATGTACAAAAAAATCCATACAAGCAGAGGTGTTTTTTGTCTATTTTTTTGATTTTGTGGTCAAAAGTCACAAAAACCCACTCTGTTTTTTGCCATACATTATTCTGCCGGGCGATAATAATTTTATCCACGGAAGCCGATATAACAGATAAGGGAAAGTATATTCATACACAAGGAGGTGGCCTTATGGATATTCCTGCTTTATCGATGGCTTTAGCTCAGAACAGTATCAAGAATGATTATGGCGTTGCTATGCTCGCAAAGAGTCTCGACAATCTCGAGGCTAACGGCGCAGCCATGGTTTCAGCCATGAATTCAATGCCGTCTCCATCTCTCGATCCCAATGTCGGTCAAAATATCGACATCAGCATCTGAGGCCATCAAAAACCGTGCAGTAATGCACAAAAGACCCACTGAGCAGATCAGTGGGTCTTGTTTTTTAAATAAGCGAATTAAGATATTCAATTCCTATCATATATGTCACAGCAATGACGATCGCAACTATCAGCGGTACAGTAATGAGCTTGTATCCCTGCTTGGGACATTTGGGAATACCGGCAAAAAACTCTTTTCTCCGCTCTATATCGGATATCTTGACCACTATACAAAAGGCCAGCGTCGTAAAGATCACAGCCGCAACAAAATATATCCCTATAGTAAGCAGGATCTGATTCGTCTCTTCAAGCTCCGTCAGCATATTCTCAGCGCTGTCGATCAGATCCGATGTGGCGTACATCAGTATCACCTCGATGGAGTTAAAGGTTGCATGGGCGATAAACGAAGTCAGTACGCTTCCGGTCGCCTCCACAAGCAGTGCCAGCATAAGCCCCATCACTGCTCCATAAGCGAACTGGTTAAAATTCATGTGCATCAGTCCAAAGAGGATAGACGACAGGATCATTGAAGCTATGATCCTACCTGTTCTCTGATAACTCTGGAGGAAAAATCCCCTGAATACCACTTCTTCAACAAATGGACCGAAAATTCCGATAGATAAAAACATCTGCCACATCGGCATCCCCAGTATCTGATCCGAGAGACCGACTACCGTATTATCAACAAAGAGCATCGAAACCGAGTTGATAAAAGTAACCAGCGGAAAGAGCATCACCACGTAGAGAACAGTCAGAAGAGCAGACGATATCTTTATTCTCTTAAACGGGATCACAACCCTCAGCCTGTCTCCGCAGTATAGGATGGTGGCGATGGCAGGGATCAGTATTACAAGCTCGCTAAGAACGTTATTGGCCAGGATTGAGAACTCACTCCCGGTACTAAATACCCAGGCTGTCAGAAGAATTATCAATGCCAGGGTTGATAGAATCATGTAAAGATAAGCTCTGTTGGCTCTTTTGTAATCCATGTCCTTCCTCACTTTTTAACAATTGAATCCGGTCTTATCTCAATCTTGCCTTCCTTGAGAAGTCTTCCTACAGCTCTTTTGAACTCGTTCTTACTCATGCCCGCCTTCTCTCTTATAAGTTCAGGTGAAGCCTTATCTGTAAACGGCAGTTTACCGCCGCCTTCTTCTATCATTGAAAAGAGCTTCTCAGCATCTGTATCCATCTGAAGATAAGCCTTTTCTCTCACGCTCAAATTCAGTTTGCCGTCGTCCTTAACCGATACTACTCTGGCAGTTACCTGATCGCCTATCTGAATATTTCCATAGAGTTCCTTCTTGGGGATCAGACCTGAATAGATATCGTCAACGGCGACAAAAGCACCGAAGTTGTCGCTCATCTCATAAACAGTTCCCCTGACCTTGTCATCCTTGCCATAGGGGCTGTTTGTCAAAAGATACTGATATACATTCATGGTAACGCAAAGTCTGTTACTCTTATCTATATACATAGCGCAAAGAACTTCATCCCCGGGCTTAACCTTTTTAGTCTGCTCCTTAAACGGGAGAAGCACATCCTTCTCAAGGCCCCAGTCCATGAACGCACCGATCCTGGCCACATCCTTGACTTTAAGGATCCTGACATCGCCCAGCATGATCTTCGGCTCATTGGTCGTTGCTATAAGCCTGTCATCCGAGTCCCTGTAGATAAATACCTCTATCTTAGAGCCTACGTCTGTCCCTGCCGGAACCTGCTTATTTGGTAAAAGAACCTTCTCCTCCGGGTCAGTATCTGCTAAATACACACCGAAGTCCACCTTCTTAACTACCTTTAAAACCTGTTTTTCTCCTAATTTGATCATAAGTCCTCCGTTTCTCTCAAACGAGATTTCGCAATTGCTTCACTGCGCAATAAACTCAACCTTGCAGACACATTTTCCATCTGCATTCTTTAAATTAATAGTATAAGACATCCTGTCATTTTGCAAAGACTTATACACATCCGGATATAATATATCTCCAAGCCTTGCCTGCTTCCTGTATTCAGCTCTGATCCTGGAGATCTTTATGCTCTCGTCATCAAGCCTTCCCAGAGCCATCCTCACATACTGTCCGTTGTTTACGTGATTGTTTGTATCAAGATGATGCTCTCTTACTACAATCTCATCGGCCGCCACCGGAGTAACATCCTTGGGAAGTGAGATCTTTCTTGACAGATACTCCATATCAAGGCGCTCCTCTATCGGGTAAGCCTCGATTATCTCAGGCGTTACCTTGGCCGGCAACCCTTTTTCAAAGCTGTAAAGCGTCCATTCGGAATTGGCCACTGCCAGTCTCTCACCATCCTTGGTGTCCATAAAGAAGTTTCGAAGACCAAAGTATCCTTTGATCTCATAGGGCACAGTTCCTATGATCACTTCCTCGCACAGCCTCGGGAGCCTGTTGATCTCAATCTGCCATGAATTGAGTACCCAGGCGATACCGTTCTTCTTAAGGTATTCCATGGAAGCCGGTCCATCCTCTGTCTGGAAGGTGGAGCAGTCCTGAAAATAGTTGATCAAAGACTCTATTGTAAGTTCTGCGTTCTTGTCGGTCTCACTGTATCTGATTCTGGAATTGAAGCTGTACATAAGTACCTCCTGATATCTGTAATAACACGCAAAAAGCTCTTCAAAGCTAACGCTTTGAAGAGCTTGATAGCTGGGCTAGTAGGATTCGAACCTACGTAATGACGGAGTCAGAGTCCGTTGCCTTACCGCTTGGCGATAGCCCATCGGACAAGAAGTAATTATACGTGGTTCTTTTATTAATTGCAAGTACTTTTTTAAATTTTTTTCAAAAAAGAAGTTTATCATTAACCTTCAAAAAGAAGATCTGCATATGTAGGGAATGGCCAGTCCTTCTTATCCACAAGCATCTCAAGCTTGTCTGCTGGCTCGCGGAGTGCCTCCATGGAAGGTCTTACCTTATCCTTGTAGAAGAATGCGAGCTTTCTCTCGTCTGTGATCTTTCCTGCCTTGGCTTCATTTGCCTTGAGCTGATCAAGAGCCTTCTTCATCTTGTTAAGCTCTGTTGTGATCTCTTTAAGCTCATCTGCCATTGCAGAAGCATCAGCACCTGCTGCCTTGACCTCGTTGACATCCTTGGCAAGACGTCCTGCGTATTTCATAACAGCAGGAATGATCTGCTTGGAAGCCATATCTATCATTGTGAGAGCCTCGATATTTATAGTCTTAGCATAGTTCTCAAAGATGATCTCTTTTCTTGACTCAAGCTCAACCTTGGTATATACGCCAAAGTCCTCAAAGAGCTTGATCGCCTTCTTGGTAGTAAGTGTATCTGCTGCCTCGATTGTGGACTTGATGTTTGGAAGTCCGCGTCTCTCAGCCTCTTTTACCCATGCATCCGAATATCCGTCGCCGTTGAAGATGATCCTCTGATGTTTGGTAAGATATTCCTTCATAAGGTCATGTACAGCAACATCAAAGTCATCTGCCTTCTCAAGGATATCAGCTGCCTCACAGAAAGCCTCAGCAACGATAGTATTAAGAGTAGTATTTGAGCTGGCCATAGAATCTGATGAACCAACCATTCTGAACTCGAATTTATTACCTGTAAATGCAAAAGGTGATGTACGGTTTCTGTCTGTTGCATCCTTCTCAAACTGAGGAAGGGTTGAAACACCGGTCTTGAGTTTGCCGCCCTTCTTGCTGGACTTGGCAACACCTGTCTCAATAAGCTGTCTTACAACATCCTCAAGCTGCTCTCCGAGGAATACGGAAATAATGGCAGGAGGCGCCTCGTTAGCTCCAAGTCTGTGGTCGTTACCAACATCTGCTGCGCTCTGTCTCAAGAGATCCGCGTGAGTATCTACTGCCTTGAGTATGCAAGCAAGTATAAAAAGGAACTGAACGTTCTTGTTAGGTGTATCACCGGGATCAAGAAGATTCACGCCGTCATCTGTGCAAAGAGACCAGTTGTCGTGCTTACCTGAGCCGTTAACGCCGGCAAAAGGCTTCTCGTGAAGAAGGCATCTCATGTGATGATGCTCTGCCACTCTCTTCATGGTCTCCATTATGATCTGGTTGTGGTCTACTGCGATATTTGCAGTCTCGTAGATAGGTGCAAGTTCGTGCTGTCCGGGAGCAACCTCGTTGTGCTGAGTCTTGTCCGGAACACCAAGCTTCCAAAGCTCTGTGTTGAGGTCCTTCATGAACTCTCCGACTCTCTCACGGATTACTCCGAAGTAGTGATCCTCCATCTCCTGACCCTTGGGAGGCATTGCACCAAAAAGTGTTCTTCCTGTAAAGATAAGGTCCTCTCTCTTCATGGACTTATCCCAGTCCACAAGGAAGTATTCCTGCTCAGGACCTACTGATACGTTAATCCTCCTGGCAGTCTCGTTGCCAAAAAGTCTTACAATTCTGAGAGCCTGTTTTCCAACTGCTTCCATTGACCTTAAGAGAGGAGTCTTTTTATCAAGAGCTTCTCCTGTATATGAGCAAAATGCTGTAGGGATACAAAGGGTAACACCTGCTCCGGATTCCTTAAGAAATGCAGGTGAAGTGATATCCCAGGTTGTATATCCTCTTGCCTCGAATGTAGCTCTAAGGCCGCCTGATGGAAATGATGATGCATCAGGTTCGCCCTTTATAAGCTCTTTTCCCGAAAAAGAAGTGAGCATGTGGCCATCAGCGTCAGCACTTCCAACAAAAGAATCATGCTTCTCAGCTGTAATACCTGTAAGTGGCTGGAACCAGTGGGTGTAGTGTGTTGCTCCCCTCTCCATTGCCCAGTTCTTCATCTCGTTGGCTACAACATCCGCAGATTCCTTGGAAAGCTCTCCGCCGTTCTCGATGACGTTTATAACTTCCTTGTAAACAGACTTTGGAAGGCGCTCTCTCATCGTTGCGATGGTGAATACGTTCTGGCCAAAGATCTCTTCTACATTAACCACATTGCTCATCCTATGTTCCCCTTTAAACTGAATTTGTATACCACTATACAATAATTCTCCGAAAACTCAAGTGTTTTTTACTGTTCCTTGGTGGAATTTTCAGCGTCCACTCTGAGAATATCGTATTTAGAAGGCGCTACCGAAAGATCAAGGTAAATGACTTCCTTGGAGTGCGGACATGATTCTACAGCTGTTCCATCCTCCCTGTACATGCCTCTGACCGTGGCCTTTACATCAGTTCCGTCGGGTTTCATGATCTCTATCTCATCACCCACGGAGAACTTGTTCCTCTGCTCTATTCTCGCAAAGCCTCTCTCGTCGATATCGTAGACGATCCCGAGGTAGATGTATTCATTTATATAAGTGTTGTTGTCATAGATCTGGGTCTCATAAGTCGGTTTTCCGAAATAGAAACCTGTTGTGAACTGGCGATAAGTACATCTGGAAATCTGATCAAGATACCATGGCATGTTCTGTCTGTACTTGTCCTCAGACTCAAAATAATCGTCAATGGCCTTTCTGTAAGTCCTTGCCACAGTGGCAACATAGAGAGCAGTCTTCATCCTTCCCTCTATCTTACAGCTGTCAACGCCCGCATCAACCAGCTCCGGAATGTGTTCGATCATGCACAGATCCTTGGAATTGAAGATGTAGGTGCCACGGTCGTTCTCATATACCGGAAGATATTCACCGGGTCTTTTCTCCTCAACAACTGCATACTTCCATCTGCAGGGATGAGTGCAGGCACCATGGTTGGCGTCACGCCCTGTGAAATAATTGGACAAAAGACATCTTCCCGAATAGGAAATGCACATAGCACCGTGAATAAAGCACTCCATCTCCAGATCTTCCGGAATTTTGGATGTGATCTCTTTTATCTCATTTAAAGAAAGCTCTCTGGCTGCAACAACCCTCTTGGCTCCGAGGTCGTGCCAGAAATTGTATGTCTCATAGTTGGTGTTATTGGCCTGAGTTGAGACGTGTATATCAATCTCTGGGCAGATCCTTCTGGCCTTCATGAAAATGCCGGGGTCTGCAATTATAAGCGCATCAGGCTTAAGCTCTTTTAACTCATGAAGGTAAGCCTCAACGCCGTCAAGATCGTAGTTATGAGCCAGGATGTTGACGGTGACATGGACCTTAACGCCATGAGCATGGGCAAACTCAATGCCCTCCTTCATCTCATCATGGCTGAAGTTCTTGGCCTTTGCGCGAAGCCCGAAGGCATCTCCGCCGATATAAACCGCATCTGCGCCGAAGGTTACAGCTGTCTTAAGTACTTCAAGACTTGATGCAGGTATCAAAAGTTCCGGTCTTTTCATTTTGTTCATTCCTCTTAAATCTCAGAGCTTAACAGAAAGCGTCATTCCGTCGCCAACGGTCAGTATTACCGTATTCAGCTGATCATTATGCTTAAGCTCATACAAATACTCGCGCATCCTTGCATGGATGGTGCGATTTCTTCTTGTTACCGCGAACCTGGATTCAAAGACATCTCCGTCCTGAAGGACGTTGTCGGAAACCAGAAGTCCGCCTTTATTAAGTATCCTAAGGCAGTCAGGTAAAAAGTTGATGTACTGCCCCTTAGCTGCGTCCATAAAAATAAAATCATACCCCGGATCAAGACCCTTTAAAATATCTGTGGCGTCCCCCTCCAACAGTGTGATTTTACCTTCGTTGTCATATTTGGAAAAGTTCTCCCTGGCTACGGGAATTCTCTTCTCAAATTTCTCTATAGTTGTTATCTTAGTGTCCGCATCTGTATACGCGGCCATTAAAAGCGCTGAAAATCCCACCGCACAGCCAACTTCCAAAATATTCTTCGGATGACTCTGAGCCATAAGAAATTTAAGAAGTGCCTGTGTATCCTTACGGATAATGGGAACCTCATCCTGCAGTGCCTTCCTCTCCAGTTCATCAAGAAACGGAAGATTTCCGGCATCCAGAGAATTTATAAAGGAACTGATCCTGTCGTTCTCACCCACCATTTGATTCGTCTCCGCTCTCCTGGCCGGCTTCACCTTCAGAAGAATCCTGACCGGCCTCATCACCGGCAGCATCCTGTCCGCCTGACATTACCGTCAGCATTTCCTCAGGTGTCATGGAAGTACTCAGTTCGTACGTTCCGGGCTTTTCCTTCTCGTGATATTCCGAGAATCTCTCCTGAAGCTTAAACAGTGTCTTGTCCTTAATAAGGCCAAGGCCGGCAAGGTTGTCAGCTATGGTATCCACATCGTCTCCACTCTTAACGGTGAAGCTCACTGTCCTTCCGGTTCCGGAAGAAACAGCCGACTGGTTAAAGATCTGGTATCCATAGCTGTAAGCAAGCTTAGCATATTTCGAGATCAGCATGACCACTACTATGACAAATACCACCTTCACAGCAGCATCAAGCAATCCCAGAAAGAATTTTCTAGCGTTCATAAACTCTCCCCAAGAGACCTTAGAAATGCGTATCCATTATGATCGGCATGATCATAGGTCTTCTCTTTGTCTTTTTCCATATATAATCGCTAAGGGTATCCTTGACGATATTCTTGAGCTTAGTCCAGTCTGTAATACCCTTATCAAGAGCCTCTGTAACGTCATCGTAAACCATGTCCGTAGCATCCTCAATGAGTTTGTCGGACTCCCTTACATATACAAAACCTCTTGAAACAATGCTCGGTCCTGAGACAAGCTGAGCGCTGTCCTTATCAATTCCGAACACAACAATTACAATACCATCTTCAGCCAGATGCTGTCTATCTCTAAGGACAACATTTCCTACATCGCCGACACCAAGTCCGTCAACAAGGATTGCACCTACAGGAACCTTACCTGCCACCTTGGCGCTGTCCTCAGACAGCTCAAGGATCTCACCTGAGTGAAGGATGAAGATGTTCTCCTTGGGAATTCCAAGGTCTTTTGCAATCTTTCTCTGAGCGATGAGGTGTCTGTACTCACCGTGAACAGGTACGGAATACTTTGGCTTAACAAGAGTATAAATAAGCTTGATATCCTCCTGACATGCGTGTCCTGAAACATGCACATCCTGGAAGATAACCTCTGCGCCCTTCATCTGAAGCTCGTTGATTATATTCGTTACAGCCTTCTCATTGCCCGGGATCGGATGAGATGAGAAGATTACCGTATCACCTGCTCCGATGGAGATCTTTCTGTGCTGTCCGTTTGCCATACGACTGAGGGCTGCCATACTCTCTCCCTGGCTTCCCGTAGTGATGATCGTTGTCTTATTGTCCGGGAAGTTCTTGATCTGATCGATGTCCACGAGAGTATTCTCCGGGATCTTGATGCATTCAAGCTTCTGGGCAATATCAATGATGCTGACCATGCTCCTGCCTTCCACAGCAACCTTTCGGCCGCACTTGTGGGCAGTGTTTATGATCTGCTGAACTCTGTCAACGTTTGACGCAAAGGTAGCAACGATGATCCTGGAATTCTCGTGATCAGCAAACAGATTATCGAGCGCTCTTCCTACAGTCTTCTCGGATGCAGTAAATCCGGGACGCTCAGCGTTTGTCGAATCGCACATAAGAGCGAGGACACCTTTTTTACCAATCTCAGCAAAGCGCTGAAGATCAATAGGATCTCCGTATACAGGCGTATAGTCAACCTTGAAGTCTCCGGTGTGGACCACTGTTCCTGCGGGTGAATAAATTGCAAGGGCAGCAGCGTCTACGATAGAGTGGTTTGTTCTTATGAACTCAACTCTGAACTGTCCGAGATTTATGGACTGTCCGAACTTTACAACCTTTCTGCGGGTCTTTTTAAGGAGATTGTGCTCCTCGAGCTTGTGCTCGATGATACCCATAGTAAGGCGTGTTGCATAAACAGGCACATTGAGCTCGTGAAGAACATATGGAAGCGCACCGATGTGGTCCTCATGTCCGTGGGTAATAACAAAGCCCTTTACCTTATCAATATTCTCCTGCAAATATGTGATATCAGGGATTACAAGGTCAATTCCCAGCATGTCGTCATCGGGAAAAGACAATCCGCAATCCACTACAATAATACTGTCTTCATACCTGAAGGCAGTGATGTTCATTCCAATCTGCTCAAGGCCACCTAACGGTATAACCTGCAGCTTGGACGTGTTTTCAGTTTTCTTTTTACTCAATCTAATTCCTCCATAATAAATTCAGGCGGACGCATAGAATAGGATATAAACCTCTTGCCCGTTAAATATCCAGATCTATGCCATCCTCAGAGAGCAGCTTGCTAAATACGCCTGCAACAGCTTCAAGCTCCAGGTCGTCATCCACGATAACATAAACTGCCTCTTCATCTTTTAAATCGGAGTCGTCGCGCAGTATCAGCGCCTCTCCGTCACCATCTTCCTCATCTGTGACTAGTAGATATGTCTTGCCACCTATTGTGGTCTGCTCAAGACAATAAAACTCTACCGCATCTTCTCCATCGGGGCTAAATAAAATCTTTTCCAAAATAATTCACCTTTTCAATCTGTTGTCCAGATAATCCTGAAGGATGATCTGGGCTGCAATCATATCTACGTACTCTTTTCTGTCTTTCCCCTTTATGCCGGCTTCATTCATGATCTCATCCGCTTCAACCGTTGTGAGGCGTTCATCCAGCATCTCCACAGGAAGTCCTGTCCTTCTCTCAATCCTGTCTGCAAATTCCAGGCATAACTTAGAGCGCTCAGAGACCGACTCATCCATGTTTAAAGGAAGTCCCACAATGACCTTCCCGACTTCATACTCCTGAATAAGTTCTTCTATGCGCGCCAATGTTCTTCTAAGTTTATTCTCTTCTTTTCTACGGATAATTTCTTTGCCCTGGGCAGTCAGCAGCAGCTCGTCGCTGATGGCCACTCCCACGGTCCTGGACCCGTAATCAAGTCCCATTATTCGCATTATCTCTTAGCCCAATCGTTGCTCTTGATGTACTCTGTGAGCATCTCCTCTACAAGCTCATCTCTCTCAACCTTCATGATAAGGCTTCTGGCCCCTTTGTGGCTTGTAATGTAAGTAGGGTCTCCGGACATGATATAACCAACGATCTGGTTAACCGGATTGTAGCCCTTCTCCAAAAGTGCATCATAAACTACAGAAAGTACCTTCTTAACGCCTGTCTCAGGCTCTACTTCAACTTTAAAAAATTGGGTGTTTCCTAAATCCTGATCTGCCATGCTCTCTTTCTCCATTCGTTATATTTTGTGAGGGAGTCCTCCCTCTTATGATCCCTGAACAAACAATATATCAATATAATGATACCAAACCATTTGCATTTGTTCAAATCGTGAGTCAAACTGAAACGTCCCCATTGACTCACGCCAGAAGTGTCTCGTCGTTCAGCATTCCTGTCGGAACAACAGTAGTGATCTCGCCGGATCTCGCTGCACTATAGGCATCTGTTCCCTCTTTTACCGCAACTCTGACATATCTGTCAGTATGGCCGATCAGGTACCTTGCGCCGCCGTGCTCTTCTTCATCCTCCCAGAGGACTTTAAGCTCTTCTCCGACAAAAGACTCTCTGTAAGCCTTTGAATCTCTCTCGGTGATACCTATCAGCACATCACTCCTTGCTGATTTCTGCCTGTCGGTGAGCTGATCCGGAAGGCCTGCTGCAACAGTGCCTTTTCTCGGTGAGTACTTAAATACATGCATCTCGTAGAACGCTATGTCCTCTGCAAATTTCCTACACTCTTCAAACTCTTCCTCAGTCTCTCCCGGGAAGCCCACAATTACATCTGTTGTGATAGCCGGTCTGTCGAATGCTTTTCGCAAAAGAGCTACCGAATCCATATACTCTTCGGCAGTGTAATGTCTGTTCATTCTCTTTAATACTGAGTTGCAGCCGCTCTGAAGCGAAAGATGGAAGTGAGGACAAAGCTTACTGATCCCGGCAAGTCTCTCAACATTTTCTTTCGACATGAGCCTTGGTTCGATCGAGCCCATGCGGATCCTCTCGATACCGTCTATTTCATTTACCTTCTCAAGAAGGTCTATAAGCTGTGGTTCTCCTTTATCAACACCGTAGGAGCCTACATGGATACCGGTTATTACTACTTCCTTAAGCCCCTTTGCCGAGAGGTCTTTTATCTCGGAAAGAACATCCTCCATGTCACGACTTCTTACTCTTCCTCTTGCATAAGGTATTACACAGTAACTGCAGAACTGATTGCAGCCGTCCTGAACCTTGATGTAGGCCCTTGTATGCTCTGGAAGATCAGAAAGTCTCATATTTTCATATTCATGAGTGGCATTTATGTCAATTATCGATTTTCCGCCAATTGTCTTGTCGACTGCTCCACCTCTTGCAGCCATGAACTCCTCAAGAATGTCGACAATCTCTGACTTTTTATTATTACCGATAGCAAGGTCTATGCTTTCATCTTTCTTAACTCCATCAATTCCGGTCTCAACGTAGCATCCCACTGCCACAACTACAGCTCCCGGATTTTCTTTTTTTGCCTTGTGGAGCATCTGTCTGGATTTTCTGTCGGCAATATTTGTTACGGTACATGTATTGATGATATAAACATCCGCAACGTCAGTGAATGGAACGAGCTCACAGCCAGCATCCGCAAGCTTTTGGCCCATTACATCCATCTCATAACTATTCACTTTACATCCAAGGTTGTGCATGGCAACCTTAAGTCCGTTAATCTTATTCATTTTTATGTTGAAAACCTCATTGACTTTTGACAATCATACGTTTACTATAAAGAAAAGAAGGAGGTACTTGACCAATGAAGACAGTTAAGATTTCTTTAAATTCTATCGATAAGGTTAAATCTTTCGTGAACGATATTACGAAGTTCGATTATGATTTCGACCTTGTATCAGGAAGATACGTTATCGATGCTAAGTCTATTATGGGTATTTTCTCACTCGATCTTTCAAAGCCGATCGATCTTAATATCCATGCAGAAGACGGTGCTGAAGAGATCCTTGAGGTTCTCAAGCCCTACATGGTCTAATCAATCTTTGATTAGATCTACCAAAGAGATTATTACAGACCATCTCGACATTGTCGGGATGGTCTTTTTACGTTCTCCTTACTTCCTTATCTCAATTACTTCGTCTGTATCAAGAGCTGTCTGAACCAGCTCATCAATCTTCTCCGAAAGATCTTCCTCATGTCTCTGGATAATATCCAGTCTTGGCTTAGTAACAGGATGCTTGGCCACAAAGATAGTACAGCAATCCTCGTAAGGAAGAATGGATGTCTCGTAAGCATCTATCTTAACAGAGATATCTACTATATCCTGCTTATCAAAGGCGATAAGCGGCCTGTAGACCGGCATGTCTTTTACCACTTCTCCGGTACACATAAGGCTCTGCATAGTCTGTGAAGCAACCTGTCCGATACTCTCACCGGTTATAAGACCCATACATCCTGATCTTGCAGCTAAAATGTCAGCAATCTTCATCATATATCTTCTCATGATGATGGTAAGTTCATCGTGAGGACACTTCTCGTAGATGTACATCTGAATATCAGTAAAGTTGATCACATGAAGCTTGATGTTACCTGTGTACTTGGCAATAACGCCTGCAAGGTCGACAACCTTCTGCTTGGCCTTCTCACTGGTGTAAGGGGGCGCATTGAAATAAACCGCCTCAATATCTACGCCTCTCTTGGCAATCATGTAACCTGCAACAGGTGAATCAATTCCGCCCGAGAGAAGAAGCATAGCCTTACCGGCTGTACCGATCGGCATACCTCCGGGACCCGGAATGATCTCTGAAAAGATATTGAGTTTCTCGCGTATCTCAACGTTTATGAGAATCTGAGGCTCATGAACATCTACCTTCATCTCAGGATAAGCATCAAGGATCCTGCCACCGATCTCAGCTGCCATCTCCATGGAATCCATAGGATAGCTCTTATCAACTCTTCTGCACTTAACCTTGAAGGTACGGTTCTTATCAGGATAGACTCCGTCTACGAAGTCCACAACTGCCTTGCATACTCCGTCTACATCAGGAAGGTTGTTCTCCCCGTCTCTTTCTATTGTTACAGCAGGACAGATCCCGGTTATTCCAAACACCCTCTGAAGTGCTGAAACCGTCTCATCAAAATCAAATCCTGTAGCTTCTACGTAGACTCTTCCCGCCACCTTAGAGATCTTGAATTCTCCGTCGCACTTTGCAAGAACTCTTTTGATCTGCCTTACAAGAGCGTCTTCAAAGATGTATCTGTTCTTGCCCTTAACTCCGATCTCTGCGTATTTGATAACAAAAGCATGGTACTGCATATTTCTCTCCTTAATGCCTGTAAAACTTTCTCATGGTTTCAATCTGTGAAGAGAGGACTTCAAGCAGGTAGTCGATCTCCTCTTTTGTCGTCTGGGTAGACATACTGATGCGGATCGTGGATTCCAAAAGACTCTTATCAAGTCCGATAGCCTTAAGGGTATCCGATACATGCGGATTATTGGAAGTGCATGCGCTTCCTGCGGAAACGTATATTTCCTTGCTGCTGAGCATGTTGAGGATTGTCTCCGCCGCCAATCCCTTTATCGAAACGCTTACTATCTGAGGAGCACCCTTCTCGCACTCAGGTCCGTTGAGCCTGATGTCGGGTATCCTCTCTGTAAGTGAATCCATAAGATATTTCTTGAGCTCATAAAGAGCGCTTATCTTCTCGTTAAAATTATCGTAGCACATCTGCGCAGCCAGAGCCATTCCTGCAATTCCGGGAACATTCTCCGTGCCTGATCTCATGCCCTTTTGCTGTCCACCGCCGTAGCAGATCGGTATTATCTTTGTGCCCTTTTTGATGTACAAAAATCCAACACCCTTCGGCCCGTGTATCTTGTGCGCACTTACTGCCAAAAGGTCGATATTCATGGACTTGGGTCTTATCTGGAACTTGCCGTAGGCCTGCACGGCGTCCACATGAAATATTATCTGTTCGTTAATGGACTTGATGAGTTTGCCTGCCTCTGCGATCGGCTCAACTGCTCCAATCTCATTGTTTACAAACATCATTGAAACAAGGATCGTATCTTCCCTTATTGCATTCTTAAGGTCCTCAAGCCTGACGGTGCCGGTCTCATCAACGGGCAGGTAAGTGATCTCAAACCCTTCCTTAACAAGTTCCTGACAGCTCTCCAAAACAGCCGGGTGTTCAATCGAAGTTGTTATGATGTGCTTGCCCCTCCAGGCATTGGCCCTGGCAGCGCCGATTATCGCGGTGTTGTCAGACTCTGTTCCGCCTGAGGTAAATACGATCTCCGAAGGATCCACCTTCAGAGTCTCGGCTATTGTCTCTCTTGCACTGTACAGTCTGTTCCCTGACACAGTGCCCATGTGATGCACACTGGATGCATTCCCGTATTCTTCTGTCATTATCTTAGCCACCAGCTGAGCTACTTCGTCGTATGCTCTTGTGGTGGCTGAATTATCTAAATATGCTCTCATTTTACTTCTCAGCTTTCAAGGTGATACATAAGCCATGCTATTGCTGTAAATCCGGCGGTCTCTGTCCTGAGTATCCTCTTGCCCAGAGTAATGGGCTTTATGTTGTTCTCAGAACACAGAGCGATCTCATCCTCCGAAAATCCCCCTTCGGGGCCTATGAAAAGAGCTATGCTCTGTCCGGGTTTTATATTATCAATGATCTGTCTTGTAACCGAAATGTCTTTTGCATTCTCATAAGGTATAAGGCGGACATCGATGCCTTCACTGTCACAATACTCTATGGCCTGCTTCATAGTGACCGGCATCATGACTTCCGGAATGATCCCGCGCTTACTCTGCTTGGCTGCAGCCTCGGATATAGCCTGCCATCTCTTCTGTTTAGCCGGGGCTTTCTTCTCATCAATCTTGACCACGCACCTCTTGGTCTTCATCGGCACAATCTTATATGCGCCAAGTTCCACAGCCTTCTGGATGATGAGTTCCATCTTGTCAACCTTGGGAAGTCCCTGGAAAAGATATATCTTCGAAGGCAGCTCGTTTCCCTTCTCCTCGACAAAGCAAAGATTTCCGATAACCGAATCGCCTGTGATCTCTTCTATTTCGTAAAAGAGCTCTCGGGCTTCCTCCTCTTCTCTGACACTGACAGAGAACTGCTCTCCGACCTTCATGCGAAGGACGTTGGCTATGTGATTGTAATCGCTGCCTGTTATCTCCACCTTCTTAAGATCAGGTGTGATCTGACAGCTGTCCACAAAGAAATGAAACATCAGTTTTTCCTCGATGTGATCGAAACCCAGTCTCCCTGATGATGGATCTCAAGGATCTCAAGACCTGCATCAAGATGCGCCTTTTTAACTTCCTCCTCCTTAGTGTTTATTATACCGGAGGTGATGTAGATTCCGCCGCTCTTAAGCTGGTTTAATATGACCGGTGTCAATGGAACAAGTACATTGGCAAGGATGTTGGCAACTACGATATCATACTTGTCGTATCCGACCTTATCCTGTACCTCTTTATCGTCAATGATATTTCCTATCATCATGTCAAACTTATCTGCCGGAATACCATTGTTTTCCATATTTTCTTTTACTGCAGGAACAGCGCATTTATCAAGGTCAGTTCCAACAGCATGCTTTGCTCCGAACATGAGGGCAAGGATAGACAAAACTCCGCTACCTGTTCCTACGTCCAAAAGCTCGGTGTCCTTATTTACGTATTTTTTGAGCATTCTGATACAGAGCTGTGTTGTCTCATGCATGCCTGTACCAAAGGCTGTTCCCGGGTCGATATGAAGGACCATGTTGGCCTTTTCTTCGTCTTCGATACTTTCTTTTTCCCAGGATGGAATAACAAGTATATCATCAATGTAAAATTTATGAAAGTACTGCTTCCAGTTGTTGATCCAGTCTATATCTTCAGTCACGTCAACCGAGATCGTACCGTCTCCGATATCAGAAAATCTCTTAAGTTCCTCGAGTTTTTCCCTGATGGCTTCCTGCATCTCTTCAGGTGTCTTTTGAACCTTCTCGTATTCACCTTCATCATTGGGAAGTTCAACGGTGAGCATGTTGTTGTCATCGATCTCCAAAAAGAAGCTAAGGTATGCCACTCCGCTCTCAATACCGTTTTCTGTCTCATCCGGTTCAAGCTCCGGCGCATCAATGAACATCTGCTCCTTATCAGCTGCAGAAAGTGGCGCATTATCCTCAATCTGAGCACCTTCAAGACCGATGTCCTCGAGGTAACTTACAATAATGTCTTCTGATTCTTCATTTGTTCTAACACGGAAACGCATCCATTTCATATGAAATCTCCTATAAAAATAAACGTGAAACGTAGACAAAGTTCGCGAATGCTGCGCATTCACGAACAAACGTCACTCAACAAATACCAGCTATCATATATATACATGAGTGAGCAAGCTCACTAGTATTATATATGATAGCTGGCGCTTGTCTACGTTTCACGTTATGATTCCCAAAATTTCTTTTTCTTTTTACCGCCGCCTGAGCCTCCGGGATTATTATCATCATTGCCCATGAGTCTCTCAGCTGCTGTAAGAGAATCACCTGTCTTTTCATCAAACTTCTTAAGAAGGTCCTTGGCTTCCTTGGAGAGCTTCTCAGGAACCTGTACAACGAGGGTTACGTAGTGATCACCTCTCTGCTCCTTGTCTCTAAGGGAAGGAATACCCTTTCCGCGAAGTCTTACACGCGTATCTGTCTGGGTTCCGGCCTTAACATCGTAAGCCACCTTGCCATCAACAGTATCTATAAGAACTGTTCCACCCAATGCTGCAATTGCAAAGGAAACAGGAACCATTGAATAAACGTTGTAGCCGTCTCTCTGGAAAATAGGATGCTCGGATACAACAACCTCAACAAGAAGGTCTCCTCTTGGTCCGCCGTTTACACCCGGCTCACCTTTTTCTCTTATTCTTACACTCTGACCGTTGTCGATACCGGCAGGAATTGTAACCTTGATCTTCTTGCGACTTGCAATGTATCCGGTTCCATGACAGTCAGCACACTTCTCTTTAATAACCTTACCTGTTCCGCCACATTCAGGACATGTCTGAACGTTTCTGACTGTACCAAAGAATGACTGCTGTGTATAAACAATCTGTCCCTTACCGCCACACTTGGAACATGTCTGTGGTGATGTTCCGGGCTTGGCTCCGGTTCCATGACATGTCGGGCATGGATCCTTGATGGTGAGTTCAAGCTCTTTTTCACAGCCAAATACGGCCTCAAGGAAGGTTATGCGCACGCTGGCTCGAAGATTGGCACCCTTTGAAGGGCCACTCCTTGCTCCGCCTCTGGCTCGTCCCCCTCCGAAGAAGTCTCCAAAAATATCGCCAAAGATGTCGCCAAAGTCTGCACCATTAAAGTCAAATCCACCGCTGAACGGATTACCGCCACCCTCAAAGGCCGCGTGTCCGAACTGATCATACTGACGCTTTTTCTCAGGATCAGAAAGTACCGCATAAGCCTCGGATGCTTCCTTGAACTTGTCGGCTGCAGACGCATCGCCCGGATTCATATCGGGGTGATACTTCTTGGCAAGCACTCTGTATGCTTTCTTTATTTCGTCCTCAGTGGCATTCTTGCCAACGCCCAGGACTTCATAGTAGTCACGTTTCTGTTCTGCCATCTATAATCCACCGTATCTGTTTAAACTCTCCAATAGCCAGACTGTTTCCAGTCTGGCTATCATTTATAGTATCGTTAGAAATTGTCTTATCAGACCTCTCTGTAGTCTCCGTCAACTACGTTGTCATCATTTGAAGATGTGCTTCCTGCATTCATATCAGGACCTGCGCCTGCACCCATATTAGGGCCTGCACCCTGAGCACCTGCTGCTCCCTGTACATTCTCATACATCTTAGCAAAGAGTGCCTGAGCATCGTTCATGAGCTTCTCTTTCTGGCTCTTGAGTGAATCGATCTCTGAATCTGAAAGCTCTTTATCCTTGGTCTGCTCAAGTGTTTCCTTGAGAGCCTTGATGTCGTCCTCAACTACCTGCTTCTGAGAAGCGTCGATCTTGTCGCCAACTTCCTGGAGAGCCTTCTCTGTCTGGAATACAAATGAGTCAGCGTCGTTTCTTGCATCGATGCCTTCCTTACGCTTCTTGTCCTGAGCCTCGTACTCCTGAGCCTCCTTAACTGCCTTATCGATATCCTCATCAGACATGTTGGAACCGGCTGTGATTGTGATGTGCTGCTCCTTGCCTGTTCCAAGGTCTTTAGCTGATACGTTAACGATACCGTTAGCATCGATATCGAATGTAACCTCGATCTGAGGAACACCTCTCATTGCTGGAGGGATTCCATCAAGTCTGAACTGTCCAAGTGACTTGTTATCCTTGGCGAACTGTCTCTCACCCTGAAGTACGTTGATATCTACGGCTGTCTGGTTATCAGCAGCTGTTGAGAATACCTGGCTCCTCTTGGTAGGAATAGTTGTGTTACGCTCGATAAGTCTTGTAGCAACACCACCCATTGTCTCGATTGAAAGTGAAAGAGGTGTTACATCAAGAAGAAGGATATCG
>JAFSTR010000067.1 GCA_017445665.1 Butyrivibrio sp.
GATAATCATATTTATTCAGGCTGTCTTTTAAAAGGGATGGCTTTCTTGTGCCATCCCTGTAGTATTCAATAAGAATATTGAGAACGATCTCTCTGATATTGGCCATTACAGATCTCCAAATACATATATATATGCAATTATCTTCTTCTGTTATTCATAAGTATCAGTCTAAGGAGCTGCATCACAGCTGTAGCAGCACTTGCAACATAGGTCATGGCAGCTGCACTCAGGACCTTTCTTGAATCTACAACTTCTTCCTCAGCAAGGATCCCGTACTCAGTCAGCATAGCCAGTGCCCTTTTTGAAGCATCGAGCTCACAGGGAAGTGTCACAAGCTCAAAGAAAACAGCAATGGCAAATACCCATATTCCAATAGTTATCAGCGGCGAAAAGCTCAGGAACATACCTAGAAGGATCAGCGGAATTCCGGCCTTTGATCCAATGCTGGCATAAGGAACGATGGCATTTTTGATCTTGATAGGTGTGTAGCCAATGGCGTGCTGAACAGCGTGTCCGCACTCATGGGCAGCAACTGCAACTGCTGCAACGGAATCTCTTCCGTATACACTGTCAGAGAGCCTTATGACCTTATTGACCGGATCATAGTGATCAGTAAGTTCTCCGGGAACCATCTGAAGCTGAACATCAGCAAGGCCGTTTCTTCTTAGGATCTCATTGGCAGCCATGGCTCCGGTGAATCCTCTCATGCCTCTTACCTTTGCGTATTTTTTATAGACTGATTTGACACGGATGCTGGCTATCAGACATACAACAGCCATTACTACCGTCAAAAGGTACAATAACATATCCATAAATTACTACCTCTGTTTTTATTTTCTATTACTTTAAAACTGTACCGGCTTCGAGCTTGTTGCCAAGAAGAAAAGACTTAACATCCATTCTCTTTTTGCCTTCAAGCTGAACTTCAGAAATCTGAAGATATCCATCACCTGTCAGGACAATGAAGGAATCCTTTAAGACCGCGAGAATGCTTCCATAAGCTTTTGCCTTCTCGATCTCTTTTGCCCTGGCAGCGTCTTCAGGACTGAGGCTATTGCAAAGAGAGCCGAAGTCAACAGGTGAAAGAGCCCTGGCATGCCAGATTTTCATCATCTTACCGCCAAGAGATGTGAAAGCTGAGGGCCATGGATTAAGTCCTCTTATAAGATTTCTGATAGTCTCCGCATCTTTTGAGAAATCAATCTTTCCCATGTCCTTGGAGAGCTTGCCGCACTTGGTTGCAAGAGCTTCATCCTGCGGAATAGGTGTCAACTCGCCTCTTTCGATCTTAGGAAGAGCCTCAACAATAAGCTCACCTCCAAGCCGGGACAGCTTGTCAAAAAGACTTCCTCCGGTCTCCTCCTCGTCAATCCCAATCTCCCTCTGAAGGAGGATATCACCGGTATCCATACCGGCTGCCATCTGCATGATGGTAACACCTGTGGTCTTCTTGCCGTCAATGATAGCCTGCTGGATAGGCGCAGCTCCTCTGTACTCGGGAAGAATAGATGCGTGAATGTTGACGCAGCCAAACCTCGGAATATCAAGGATCTCCTGTGAAAGGATCTGGCCAAAAGCCGCAACCACGAATATATCCGCATCTATTGTCTTAAGATAGTCCACATGCTCCTGCTGTTTGATCTTAACGGGCTGGAACACAGGAATATTATGCTCCAGGGCACATACCTTAACATCGCAGGGCTGCAGTTCTCCGCTTCTGCCCTTTGGCTTATCGGGCTGTGTCACAACAAGAACAACCTCGTGTCCGGCTTCAATTATTTTTTCAAGGGCCGACCTGGCAAAGTCGGGAGTTCCCATAAATACAATTTTCATATACTGTACTCTCCTTTACATCGGACTCAATTATATCACAAAAAGAAAGCCTTGGTCCCATTTCTGATATGAGACCAAGGTTCCTTATCATTCTATTGCTTCAATTGTTACAGAAAGCCTTCCACCGTCGTAGGAATCATTTCCGTCCGGATCAATGGCAAACATGATAACATCACCCTTTGATACTGTGAATTCTTCATAGAATTCTTTTACCAATTCATGATCATAGTTGCCCTGAATATCTCCGCCGATCCATCTCTTTTCTTCGCCGTTTAAGAATATTCGCATGCATACACCATTGGCATCGGGATCCCCGTCGTTGGCAAACTTGGTGTAGTTTCCAGAGACTTTAACAGCCCCTTCCCTTGCTGCCACCCATCGGTAAGCTGCATTCCTTCCATTTCCCGGCTCTACAAAGTCTGCCTTAAGTTCAGGTTTTCCATCGTTGTAGTACCTGCTTGCTTCACTGTCGTATTCAAGCTCTTCGAAGTTTGCACCGTTCCAGTCGCACATTCCATAATACCAGCCATCTGAGCCCTGCCCGCCAAAGGCATCACAGAGATTGGTATTGTTAGTTCTTGCATCGCTGTCATCTTCCCGATCATCAGGATCCTCATTCGAATCTTCACCGGGATCATCGCCGGCATTTCCATCTGCATCCTCAATTGTTACAGAAAGCCTTCCGCCGTCGTAGGAATCATTTCCGTCCGGATCAATGGCAAACATAAGAATATCTCCCTCGTGAACCGTGTACTCCTCATCAAAGCCCTTAACAGCAACTGTGCTGAAGTTCCCCTGAGTTTCACCGCCGAGCCACTTCTTTTCCTCGCCATTAATAAATATCCTCATGCAAACACCGTTAGCCTCAGGGTCTTCGTCGTTGGCAAACTTAGTGTACTCACCCTTTACTCTGATAGTACCTGTCTGTGCAACTTCCCACTGATAAGCAGCATTTCTTCCGTTTCCGGGTTCTACGAAATCCGCCTTTAGTTCAGGCTTTCCGTCGTTGTAGTACCTATTGTTCTCACTGTCGTACTCAAGCTCTTCGAAGTTTGCACCGTTCCAGTCGCACATTCCGTAGTACCAGCCATCTGACCCCTGCTCACCGAAAGCATCATATAGATTAGTGTAGTTGGTCCTTGCTTCTTCTCCCTCCGGCTTCTGCTTTGCTTCATAAATGCTGACTGAGAGTCTTCCTGCGTCAAAAGAAATATTGTTTCCCGCATCGATAACGAACGAGAGCTTATCTCCTCTTTTAACATCAAGCTTGTCCATCATGAAGCTTACCTTGTTGTCATTGCCATCACCCGCAAATGCTGCGACGTCTACAGCCTTAAGTTCCTCCTCGCCAAGGAAAATACTAAGCTTAACTCCATCAGGATAATCCGGATTCTCATCATTATGTCCGAACTTAGTGTAATCCCCCAGCACATCGATCTGTCCGTCCTCATACACAACCCACTGGTATATGGCTGCCTTCTTTTCACCGGGATGAACAAAGTCTTTTTTCATCTCAAGACCTTTATTGGCAGGTGAGATAAAAGCGCTCTTATCCTCGTTCATATATGAAAGAACCTTTGCGCTTCTTAAATCTGTTCCCTCCAGGAACCACCAGCCGTCTGACCCCTGCTCGAAGTTCTCAAGCTTTCCGAGCGCAGTCCTGTTTGACCTTACTTCATCACCAATCACAACCTTTTTAGCCTCGCAATCGGCAATGTCGATTTCCAGCCTTCCGCCGTCCCAGGCATTGTTCCTGTTGCATCCTACATCAAAGGTTAAGATGTCTCCCTTTTTCACCTCGAGCATTTTAATATCTATGGTTTTTATATTGTCATTACCTTCGCCCTGATAGCAGCCGGCAACAGCATTATAGATATTAGTGCTGTTCTTATAGATATTTACAGTTACACCATCAGGCCAGGAGGCATTTGGATCATTATGTCCAAACTTTACATACTGCCCTGTCACATCGATATTTCCGTCAGCAGCTACTACCCATTTGTACATTGCATCAGCATTTAGCCTTGGCTGAACGAAATCCTTTTTAACCTCAAGTCCCTTTTGTTTTCTTGATACGTACCCTGAGTTGTCAGTGGTCTTAACCGAGAGAACCTCAGCGCGATCTATGCTTCGTCCCTCAAGATAATACCAGCCGTTGCTTCCCTGCTCTCCAAAGTCATAGGCAAGGTTTGCACGGTTTTCGCCGCTCTCATTGACCATCTTCATGGTCTTTAGCTCAGCATCCTCGATCACAAAGGTGTAATTGCCTCCGTCATAAGCAGTATTTGCTCTTCCATCTACTAAAAGAGTGATCTTATCTCCTTTTCGTACATCAAGCCCCTCTACATTGAAGTCCTTTGTAACAGTTCTGTCCGTAAGAGGTTCAAAATCATTGCGTTTTAATACATCACCGTTTTTGAAAAGATATACCGTAACACCGTCCGGCCAGTCAGGATTGGCATCTTCATTCTTAAGCTTGGTATAGGATGCCAATATATCAATTTTTCCATCCTGAGCTGCAACCCATTTCACGTTGGCTGATCGCCCCTTATTGGCCGGCATGATGTAGTCACGCTTTATCTCTATTCCATCCTTTGTGATGTACTTGTCGCCATCCACAAATCTCTCTACATTCACTGCAAAGTCAGGATCCAGATAATATCCTGACTGGTAACACCAGCCGTTACTTCCCTGCGATCCGAAGTCATCTACTGCGGACGCGTTGTTGGTGCGAGCTCTGCCCCAGTCTATTACATCTTTTTCAGTCTTTCCGGTAAGAGGCGAAAGACCTTTTATTGAAAACTCGAATTTACCGGCATCGTAGGCATTGTTTTCTTTGCCGTTAACAACCATGGTGATGTAGTCATTCTTTGACACATCAAGCGCCGATACGTCCAGCCTTTTCGTTATCTCTTTTTCTGTATCTGCCTCAAATTCCTCCTGCAGCAGCACTTCCTCGTTATGGTACAAGGTGACTCTGGTTCCGTCAGGCCAGCTTGGATTCTTGTCTTCGTTCTTAAACTTAGTGTAAGAGGCATCAATTTTTATGGTTCCGTCCTGAGCCACCTTCCATTTGATCACGGCAGACTTACCCTTTCCGGGATTTACGAAATCTCTCTTGATCTCGAGATCTCTCTTGTCAATGTAACGCTCCTCCCCCGGATCGTAATCTCTCATATTGTAGGCCACAAAAGGTGCATCGCCCTTGGACTCCTGATAGAACCATCCGTTATCACCCTGCTGACCAAAGTCAAACTTTACATCAGCAAAATTCTGCCTTGTCTCGCTTTCATCGATTGTTACATCATCTTCAGTAACCGCCCCTGCAAGATCAAATATAGAAAACTCATATTTTCCGGCATCATAAGCATTATTGTTTTTTCCGTTGATCACCATGGTTATGCAATCGTCTTTTTTGACAGGAAGCGCAGCTACATCCAGACGCTTTGTCACCTCCTGTTTCCTGTCGGCTGCAAACTCCTCGCGTACCAAAATATTATCATTATGATAGAGCGTAACCCTTGTTCCATCGGGGTAACCCGGATTCTTGTCCTCGTTCTTAAACTTGGTATATGAGGCATCGATCTTAATGTTTCCATCCCTGGCGACCTTCCATTTGATGACCGCAGATTTACCCCTTCCGGGATTAATAAAGTCGTTTTTGATCTCCAGATAGGTGCTGTCAAAATATCTGTATTCTGCTTCTTCAAACCGGGGCATGTTTATGCCTGATGAGGGGTCATCCTCAAAGCCCTCCTGATAAAACCAGCCGTTCTCACCCTGTTTTCCAAAGTCATACTTTACATCAGCGTAGTTTTCTCTTGTATCATTTCCTCCTATGATCACATCGTTTTCAGTCTTAACATCAGACCTGTCAAAGATCGAAATATCAAAATTTCCACCATCATAGGATGCATTGCCTCCGGCTTCCACCACGAAGTACAACCTGTCATTGGTGCTTAGAGAAACACTCTTTTCTCTGAAGGAAATCTCATTTGTTCCCTTGGAAGGAGCCGCAACTTTTTTGGAAAAGAGCTTTTGAGTGTTCTTATATACTGAAACCACAACGCCATCTGGCCAATCAGGGTTTCCATCGTTCTGCTCAAACTTGGTGTAGGTTGCCCTTATCTCCACAGCTCCGTCTGAATACGGCTGCCAGCAAAGTATCGCTGCATCATTTATGGCCGGATGAATAAAGAACTGACTGATAGAAAGATTTGGTGAAGTGCAGTTCATGTACTCACCGTTTTTCTCTGTAGAAACAAGCTTTGCATCCGAAACACTCTTACCGCACATATACGTCCAGCCGTTGCTTCCCTGAACGCCGAAGTCATCCGCAAAGTATGCGTTGTTATCAATCCTCTTTCCGTCCCTTACAACTCCCGGACCTTTTGCGTTGACATCCGAGATTGCCACATACAAAGATCCGCCGTCATAGGCGTTATTCATGTTGGGATCAACAACAAAGTAAAGACTCTCTAAATCTTCTACATGAATATCCTTTATCGACTCTTCTACAACTTCTTCCCTGTCTGTTCTGGCATCAACCGAGTATCTGGCTATTGCCTCTTCTCCCTTGTATACATAGAGCGTAACTCCGTCCGGGTAATTAGGATTCTTGTCACTGTTTACATTTTTCACATAGGCAAGTTCAATGTTGATATCGCCGCTCTCAGCAGCCCTCCATTCAAGAATTGGTGAAGTACCTTCCGCTGTATGAATGAAGTTTGATTTTATCTCAAGTCCTGTTTTTCCGGGCTGAAAGTATCTGTCGCCGTCGAAGTTTTCAACTCTCTTTGACTTGACCGGATCCAAAGATGACCCATATCTGTAAAACCACCCGTTTTTTCCCTGCTCCCCGAAGTCAGAGACATTGAAGGCATTGTTGGTCCTTTCCGGACTGTCTGTAAACTCCGGCTCAACATAATTATCTGTGTTAAAAGATGCAGGCCAAGCACTTGCAAGTGCCATTATCTCATCTTCGATATTTACGATCACTCTGCTTTCTTCTTTTGTAAACATCGCACATGCAGTTGCAGTAAAAACCACCGCGCAGGCAAAAGCCACTCCGGATACTGCCTTATGACCTGAGACCAGTCCAAATATCTTTTTAAAAAAATTCCCCATGATTACCTCCCTAAAAGACTGAACATTTATTTAAAAATCCTGATGTTCTCAAAGCGTACTTTTGAGCCGATGCCAAACACTCCAAAATCTGAAGCCTGCGACAGATACATTCTTGCAGTAAATGCAATCTCATCATTTACATACATGCTCACAACTCCGTCAGCTATCAGCATTGAGACATCCAGCGCATCCTTGTCACTGATATCGTATGGCACATAGGACTGAGCAGTTCTCTCCATGATGTTGCTGCCGTTGTAAAAATCTATCCTGCCATTTGCCCCGTCAAAGACAATGTTCAGTCGTCCCACACTCTCCTCATTGGTGTTAAAGCAAAATCCGAACATTCCGTCTTTGTCGAAGTCCCTGATCGTGGTCTTAAATAAATAGCTTCCCGACAGCTCTTTAAATCCTGCCATCTCATACTTATCTCTGGCAAAAGAAATATTGCCCTCATCAAAAGTCCCCGATTCTGCCATCTTGACAGGCCGGATCTGAATCTCATTTGACAAAAGAGCTTCAACCTCAGGATTAAGTATCGGACTTAAAGTTCCGTCTTCGTGCTGCGTAAGAAGATGAGTTACCATATTTCCGCCCCAGTCGTAATCCTCTGAGTCCATGTGACTCTTCTTAGTTCCGTTCCAACCGACTATATAAAGCTTCTCACCGTCTGTCTCCATCCTTCCGGCATAAAATCCATTACAGTCAAATATGTCTCTCTCCGGAATCTTAAAAGGGCCGTCAAAACTATCTGCTATCCTGTAATGTACCAGTCTGTTGGGCCACTGATCAGAAAAAGACAGATACCATTTCCCTTTATACTCAAGAACCGATGGGCACTCCAGATTGGAGTCCGTTCCCATATCATTGCTGAAAAAGACTCCGGCATCTTCCCAGTTCTTTAAATCTGTCGATGTATACCTTGCTATTACACCAATGTTGTCTTTCCTTGTTGCGACCAGCATTGAATAGCAGTTCTCAGAATCTGTATAGAATACGTAAGGATCCCTGAAGTCATTTTGTGAATAATCTTCGCTTGCGTAGAGTGTGTCCTCAGGAATCTTTTCCCAGCTCTTAAGGTCATTACTCACTGCATGCATAACTGCTTCCTTTGGCTCAAACATATCGTTATGGCCTGTGTAAAAAGCATGGTACCTGCCGTCGTTTCCCTTTATCACGCTTCCGGTACCAAGAGCTATGTCCTGAGCCTCCACATCGTCTGCGTAGTTAATGACAACTCCAAGGTCTTCATATGCTGTGAAATCTTTTGTTCTCAAAAGCCCCCACGGGTGGTAGCCCTGCTTTCCGTCTCTTTGATCGGCGAGAAAGAAAACATTGAAATTCCCATCGTCATAAAATGGCATCGTATCACCGATAAGTCCTTCGTTTGACGAAGGAAACAGAACATGGTCCTCTATACTCTCCCCAAGATACCTTTCCTCTTCAGTTTCAGCTGTCTCCACATTCTCGGCTTCTTCATTTCCGCATCCCAGCAGACATGTTACAACAAGCCCCGCCACGATAAATGCTTTTATCCTTCTCATAGTTCCTCCCTTTTGGTGCTTTTGCACCACATTTCAACAGGATTATAATATCATTATGTTTCATTTGTATCAATTGAAAAGTGCATTTGTCGCACATTTTCGTGTAATACCACTTTTTACAGGCGTTCAATTTGTGCATTTTGCACATCTTGAATTCAATGCAATGTTGCATTTGACACATTGCACCGGTTCAAGGTATCATATTTAACAGTAAAGAAAGTTAATGGGGGAATTATGGGAAACAGAGTAACACTGCAGGAAATAGCTGACGCACTGGGGATGTCAAGAAACACGGTATCGAGAGCGCTTAACAACTCAGGAAGTGTATCAGCCGATACCAGAAATAAGATATGCCAGATGGCTACTGCCATGGGCTATAAGCAGTTCACAACAATTGAATCCGCTGCAGTCCAGACAGGAAACGCTTCATTCGTAAATAAAGACAAAATGGAGATTGCGCTCTTTACGCACTCTTTTCCCGGAGCATCTCACTCCGGAACAAAGCTCCTTGAAGCCTTTCAGAACAAGATTGATTCTCTTGGCTACAAGCTTTCGATCAATATAATAAAAGACTACGAGATAGAAAATCTCTGTTTTCCTGCCAATCTAAACCTCGATAACATTGCAGGAATTCTATGTATCGAGCTCTTTTCCATGGAATACAGCAGATTCCTGTGCTCTCAGAATATTCCTATCCTGTTTGTTGATACTCCTGTTATGCAAAAGAACTCTCTCATGGCCGATACACTCTACATGGAAAACCTATCGAGTGTTTACCGCCTGATAAATTCTTTGATCCTTTCAGGAAAAAGAAATATATCTTTTGTGGGGGACAGATTCCACTGTCAGTCCTTTAATGAGAGATGGCAGGCTTATGTACTGGCGCTTGCCGACAATGGTATCGCAGTAAGAACCGATCTTTGCATACTTGACGATGACTCAAGTCCTTATTTCGATCCGGATTTTATGGCAGAAAAGATTCTCTCCTTTAGTGCCCTGCCCGAGGTTTTCTTCTGCGCCAATGATTTCCTTGCAACCTCTACAATGAAGGCTCTAAAGCAGATGGGAAAGAGCATACCGGGAGATGTTCTTGTGTGCGGTTTTGATAATTCACCGGAAGCAACCATCATCGAACCAAACCTTACTACAGTGAAGATCCACAGCAGCTCCATGGGCTATACTGCTGCCGACCTTCTGCTTTCCAGGATTGCAAATCCCAGCATGCCATATAAAAAGACCTATATAGAAACAGATATCATTTACAGACAATCTACAGGGGCAGTGCAAAACCAGCAATAAAAAGGTGATCACTTTATTAACTAAAGTGATCACCTTATATTTTTGACGTTTACTTTGCGTTTTCTTCGTATTCTTTTTCCTGCTGAGCTACAAGATCCTCGTTATCTACAAGATCTCCCTCCACCTTCTCAACGTACATGTGGCCGTCAAGATGGTCAAGCTCGTGGCAGATGGCTCTTGCAAGAAGTTCCTCGCCCTCTATTTCATATTCGTTGCCGTCAAGGTCCATTGCTCTGGCCTTAACATGGTTTGGTCTTGTTACAATGCCTGATTTACCGGGAAGTGAAAGGCATCCCTCGTATCCTGTCTGCTCTCCGTCCTTCTCAATGATGACCGGATTGATCATCACAAGCGGCTGATCTGCCTCAGGGGATACATCAATAACTACTATTCTCTTAAGAACACCAACCTGTGGTGCTGCAAGTCCCACACCGTTTGCATCATACATTGTGTCGAGCATGTCCTCTACAAGCTCACGTACTCTTGGTGTTATCTCTTTGACTTCCCTGCACTCCTTGGCAAGTACGTCATCTCCATATTCTCTTATCTGTCTTAAAGCCATTTCTTACTCCTATGTAAAAATTGAAATTTTAATTGATTGTACGTAACCTAATCATACGGTATGCATGGGGTCAAAGTCAAATTGAACGGTAATGGTCTTTAACCTGCCCATGGCTTCAAGTTCCTTGATATAGCCCTCAAGCATGTCCTTGAGGCCAACAAGAGCGTTGTAGTCATCAAGCTTAACATACAGTACTATCCTGAATACATCATTTATCTTGCCGATACTGCCAAAGGCCGGTCCGATAAAGACTGCTCCCGGAACCTTCTGCTGTTCCATTATGGCCCGCAGCCTTGTTGCAAACTGCATACCCTCATCTTCGTCCCTGCTAAAGAGCTGAACGCAGAGCATGTGCGATACCGGAGGATAGCGCAGCAGCTTCCTGTAGGAAATCTCCTCTTCATAAAAAGACGCATAATCCTGCCTTGATGCTGTCTGAATGCTGTAATGCTCAGGCTGATAGCTCTGGATCACTACGTTTCCGGGTCTTTGTCCTCTTCCGGCTCTTCCCGCTGCCTGAGTAAGGAGCTGGAAAGTTCTCTCACTGGCTCTGAAATCACTGGCATAGAGCGACATATCCGCCGCCAGGATTCCCACAAGCGTAACATCAGGGAAATCATGGCCCTTGACGATCATCTGTGTTCCCACAAGGACATCTGCCTCTTTATTGGCAAAGGCTGACAATATCTTATCATAGCTTCCTTTGGTCCTGGTGGTATCTGCATCCATCCTGAGGACCCTTGCCTGTGGCCAGTACTTTTTGACCTCATCCTCAATCTGCTGTGTTCCGGCCCTGAAGGATGAGACATATTTTGATCCGCACTTGGGGCAGATCTTGGGCCTAACTTCCTCATGTCCGCAATAGTGGCACACAAGCCTTCCGCCTCTGTGCTCCGAAAGTGATACGTCACAGTGAGGGCATTTGAACACATGTCCGCAGGCTCTGCAGGATACAAAGCCTGCCAGGCCTCTCCTGTTGATAAAGAGCATTGCCTGCTCTCCCCTCTCAAGCCTGTCTGCCATCAGTTCCTGAAGTCTTAATGAGAAAATTGATCGATTACCGGCTCTTAATTCCTCCCTAAGGTCTGCTATCTCAACTTCCGGAAGTGTTCCTCCCGTGAGCCTTCTGTTTAGCTCAAAGAGATGATACTCCCCTGTTGTTGCCCTGTAGTAGGACTCCAGCGAAGGTGTAGCTGAGCCCAGCACAACGCAGGCCCCGTCAGGAAGGAGCTTAGAAAGCTCTATTGCCGTCTCCCTTGCATGGTACTTGGGAGCATTGTCGCTCTTGTAGGTCTGCTCATGCTCCTCATCAATGATTATGATCCCGGTATTTGGAAACGGTGTGAAAAGAGCTGATCTCGGCCCTATGATGATATCTATATCTCCACACCTTGCTCTCTCCATCTGGTCATACTTCTCACCGGGTGAAAGAGATGAGTTCATTACTGAAACCCTCTCTCCAAAATGCCTGTAAAAGCGCATCAGAGTCTGATATGTCAGAGCAATCTCCGGGATCAGTACAATAGCCTGCTTCCCACGCTTTATCATGTTATCGATAAGCGCAATGTAAACTTCTGTCTTACCACTGCCTGTTATTCCATGTATCAGGTAGGTATCTCTCTTGCCTTCATCATAGTCTCTGCTGACAGTATCTACAATACTCTGCTGTTCAGGACTAAGTACCTTATCCTCATACCTTGTGGTAGTACCGGCAATGGGATTTCTGAAATACTCCTCACTGTCAATCCTTATAATGCCGGCTTCACTCATACTCTTAAGAGTCTGGGAAGTAACACCCAGTTTGTCAGTTATAAGCTCATAGGGTATCCTCTCATCACTGTTATCAAGGAGTTCCTTAAGGATCCTCTCCCTGGCCTTTTGCTTCTTCCGTACGCACTCATAGTACGCCTCAGTAGCTTCCCTTAAAGGCATACGCAGGGACACAAACTTATGCACCTGCCTCTTCATCTTCTTGCCCGACGGGAGCACTGTCTTAAGGGCAGCATTCATAGTCCCGCCGTAGTTCCTCTTCATCCAGGCGGCAAGCCTGATGGATATATCTTCTGCAGAAACCACATTCCGGTCTATCGCGATGATCTCTTTTATCTTGTCCGGGTCCCAATTTGCCTCATCCGTAAGTTCAATAACATATCCTCTTCTCTGGGTATCTCCCTTACCAAAGGGTACAACAACGCAGTCCCCGACAGCAATCTTATCTTTTAACCCGTCCGGAACCCTGTACTGAAAAAGCCTATCCACCTTCTCATGGGATATATCAATTATTATATTCGCGTAAAGTGCTGAAGCTGTTTCCACCTGGCCCCCATCATTCATTATTTGCGTTCGTCGAGGATCTCCTGAATGAGTTCGCGCTCGTCCATGTGATATTTGACGCCCTTGATCTCCTGGTAGTCCTCGTGTCCCTTGCCGGCAAGAACTATGATGTCGCCCTGCTCGCCGTGATCGATGGCGTAAGCAATAGCTTCCTTGCGGTCTGTAATCTTGATGTACTTACCATCTGTCTTTTTGATGCCGGTCTCAATATCGCTTATGATGTCTTCCGGCTCCTCAAAACGAGGGTTGTCTGAAGTAATAATGGTAAAGTCAGCATATTTTCCTGAAACCTCTCCCATCTCAAAACGACGCAGCTTACTTCTGTTGCCGCCGCACCCAAAGAGGCATATAAGTCTGTTGGGACGATAGTCTCTAAGTGTTGTCAAAAGAGACTTCAGCGCCATTGCATTGTGAGCATAGTCGATCATCAGGGTAAATTCATCAGATACCTTGACCATCTCAATTCTGCCCTTTACCTTGGCATCCTTAAGAGCAGGTGCTATCTGCTCAGGACTGCAACCAAAGTGTCTTGCAACAGCTATAGCACAGAGTGCATTGTAAACACTGAACTTACCGGGGTTTGTGATCTCCGCATGCATGTTGATAAGCCCCTCGGTGTCGAAGAACACGCCAAGATTGCCGGGCTTTCTGATATATGCAAGGTTGATGGCACGAATGTCCACATCCTTGTTAAATCCGTAGGTCTCCACCTCGCAGGTATGGCCTTCAAGGATATCATCTGTGTGAATATCATCACCGTTGCAGATTCCTACCTTACACTGCTTGAAGAGAAGTCCCTTGCAGTGCATATAATCCTCAAAGTCTTTATGCTCATTAGGACCGATATGGTCAGGTTCGATATTTGTAAAGATTCCTATATCGAAGATAAATCCCTGGCTTCTGTGAAGCATAAGTCCCTGGGATGAAACCTCCATAACTACAGCATCACATCCTGCCTCTACCATTCTGGCCATGTACTCCTGAAGAGTATAGGACTCAGGTGTAGTGTTCTCAGCATGAATGTGCTCATCCCCGATTATTACCTCTATGGTTCCGATAAGTCCTACCTTGTAGCCGGCATTTTCAAGCATACTCCTTATGAGGTAGGTGGTTGTAGTCTTACCCTTTGTTCCTGTTATACCTATTGTCTTAAGCTTGGAAGCAGGATGATCAAAATAAGCTGCTGAAATAAATGCCATAGCATATCTGGTATCAGCAACTCTGATAACAGGCATCTCGGTGCCCTCAGGCAGTTCAACGTCAGATTCTGCAACAATAGCTGCGGCCTTTTTCTCTGCTGCATCAGCCGCACAGGAATGTCCGTCAAAGTTTGCACCCTTGATACAGATAAATAAAGATCCCTCTTCTATTTTCCTGTTATCGTTAATTACATTCTTGATCTCGATATCAGCCGCATTTAACTCCTTGCCGGTGTTTCCAGCAGTGATTCTGTATTCAAGCCCTTCCAGCAGTTTTTCAAGCTTCATTTGTCGTCCTCCGAATTTTAATCTTTCTGTCACATTTTCGACACAATTGTGTACTATATTATATTTAAAGATGTGAACTAGCTCACATCTCCCCCTCATAAGAAACCGCAAACACACGCCTCGCGTGTGTTTTTGTGGTTTATGGAGTATTTTTTGCGAAATCACTCATAACCAGCTGAATGCTCTCTCTGCCCATGTAGCTGTTGATATTCGGGTAGAAAGCGGCCTTTATGGTCATTGGTTTTCTTACATCTCCTGAGTAGAGTTCCTCTACACCATCCTTACCGAATTCACATTCCAGAAACTGATTGAAATTATCAAGATCTCCAAAGTACATCATATCACAGGCTCTACCCGTTTCATCACATACTCTGTATTTACCGCAGTTTCTGTTCTTGCCAAGTACCCTTCCCGACAAAAGCCTTACATCCTTCTGTACAAATAAAGGTTTCTCATTGCCATTGCCAAAGGGTTCAAGCATTTCAAGTTCCCTGACAAAATCCATATCCGCATATTTAAACGGCAGTACCATATCAACCTTAAGCACAGGCACAAAATCTTCCTCAGTTAATGTGCACTGCTCATTGAGCCTCTTTCTGAGAATATCAATATTCTCCACCGGAAGCGATAAACCGGCTGCCATCTTGTGTCCGCCAAATTTGGTAAACAGTTCCTTGCAGGCTGAGAGAGCTTTGTACATATCATAGCTCTCTATCGATCTGCCGGATCCCTTAGCGCCTTCCTCTCCGTTGGTCAGGATGATCGTAGGTCTGTAATATTTCTCCTTGATCCTGCCGGCTATGATCCCGGCAATCGATTCCTGTACATCGGGAAGATATACCACCAGTACCTTGGGAAGTTCACCTTCTGCAGCCATCTTATCAATCTCAGCAATAGCAGCATTAACCCCCTGTACAGTGAGCGTCTTCCTGGAATCATTCATATCCTTGAGATTCTGAGCCATAATAGCGGCTTCATTTACATCGTTCTCCATAAAAAGAGACAGTGCCCTGGATGCCAGGTCAAGTCTTCCCGTCGCATTAAGGCAGGGACCTATGACAAAACCGTAGTGATACGCAGACATATTGCCGGCATCAAGACCGTTGACATTTATAAGAGCCTTAAGTCCTGCATTACTTGTATGTGCAATCCGCTTTAAGGACTCCTTAACAATGATCCTGTTCTCGTCCCTAAGCTCCATAACATCGCAGACCGTAGCTATTCCGGCAAAGATCAGCATCTCTTCAAAGAAGGCTGTGACCTCGTCTTCTTGCTCGCGTCCGGATAGTCTTGCCATCATCTGAAGGAACTTATATGCCACAACTGCTCCGCATATCTCCTTAAAAGAGCTATCTCCATCCCTTCTCTTGGGATCTATGACTGCATCTGCAGGTGGCAGGATCTCCCTGTCCCCGTCAGCGCTCTCTTCAAAGGGAACTTCATGATGGTCGGTGACTACTACAGTAAGTCCTGCTTCCTTGGCATGCTGTATCTGCTCATAGGCAGCAATTCCGTTATCACAGGTAATGATGGTATCACGTCCTGCTGCAACAGCCTCATCCACCAGTTTGATGCTAAGGCCGTATCCGTCCTTGACCCTGTCAGGCAAACAGCAGTCAACATCTGCCCCAAAGAGTTCGAGGCCCTTCACCAGGATATAAGAAGAACAGATCCCGTCTACATCATAATCTCCAATCACCCTGATCCTGGCTCCCTGAGATATCTGATGGAGCATAACTTCAGCGCCCTTTTCCATATCAGCAAGCTGCGCCGGGTCATGGAGCATAGATGCATCCCCGGAAAGGAAACGCTCTATCTCCTCGTCGGTAGTAAGCCCCCTATTGGTAAGAAGTCTGGCTGTGATCCTGTTTATACCGAATTTCCCGGCAATGGCATCAAAGTCTGCCTTCTTCATCTTCACCATCCATTTTGACATAAAAATACTCCCCAAATCTATAATAAAAACTGTCTATACCCTTGCAATAAATGCTCAAAAAGGGTAAAAAAACACCGTTCATATTATTATAAACATGAACGGTGTCCTATTTTTATACCTTATTCAGCTTTTTTGCTTCCAATGAAGTTCTTAAAGCTTGTCTTGAGGTCATACCACATAGGTGATGCAACAAAGATTGATGAGTATGTACCACAGATTACGCCGACCATAAGAGGAAGGGCAAAAGCCTTGATATCAGCTACACCGAAAATGTAAAGAGCAAATACTGTAAAGAATGTAGTTGCTGATGTGAAGAGGCTTCGTGTAACAGTCTGGGATACACTGGTGTTAACCAGATCCTCCAGCTCTTTCCTGCCTGTAGCAAGGTGCAGATTCTCACGGATACGGTCGAAGGTAACAATTGTATCGTTGATGGAGTAACCGATGATCGTAAGTACTACTGCGATGAATGTGTTACCTACTGCAAGTCTTGTAAACGCATAAGATGCAACTACAACAAGTGCATCATGGGCAAGAGCTATAATAGCAGCTGCACCAAACTTGATATCCTTGAATCTGATCCAGATATAGATCAACATAAATGCAAGCGCTATAGCAAGAGCAACAACAGCATCTGTTCTCATCTCAGAACTGATCACACCACTGATAGTCTCAGCAGCAATGTTCTCAGGGCTTACACCGTAATTGGTTTCAAGTACCTGATCAACAGCTTCTCTCTGATCAACATTAAGTGTTGATGTCTTAAAGATAACCTGATTTGTTCCTGTAACTGTCTGGATCAGAACCTCGTTGATACCGGCTGCGTTCTTGATATCTTCCTTAACACCTGACTCAAGCTCAGCAAGAGTGTATGCCTTGTCAAATGTTACAGTTGTTGATGTACCGCCTACAAAATCAAGACTGTAGTTAAATGCTCCCTTACCTGTTGAAGCATTAATACCCATAACTACAAAACCGGCAATAATAATTGCACATGAAACAGCGTAGAATATCTTTCTCTTACCAACAAAATCGAACTTCTTAACCTTCTTGGCCTTACCGTAAAATACAGGACTCTGGAGTCCGATTCCGTAAAGGATTGATGTGATAGCTCTTGTAATAACAAGTGCTGTAAACATTGAAAGGATAATACCAAGTATAAGAGTCTCAGCAAATCCCTTAATGCTTCCTGTACCCTTCCACAACAGTACTGCTGCAATGATAAGGGTTGTGATATTACCGTCAAGGATTGATGACAGAGCCTTGTTATATCCGCTCTTTCTTGCTTCATCAACCGGCTTGCCTACTGCAATCTCCTCCTTGATCCTGGAGAATACAAGCACGTTGGCATCAACCGCCATACCGATTGAAAGGATGATACCTGCTATTCCGGGAAGAGTAAGTGTCATTTCGAATGCAGAGAGCAGGAATACTATAAGTCCTGAATAAAATGCCAGAGCAATTGTTGCTGAAAGGCCCAGCAGTCTGAAGAATACGATCATAAATACTGCAATAAGTGCAAATCCAACAGCTGCTGCGATAAGACTTGTTCTGATAGCATCACTACCGAGCTGAGCACCTACAACGTTTGAACGAAGTTCGTTGAGTTGAAGCTTAAGACCACCGATACGGATCATTGAAGCAAGGTTGTCTGCTGCATCAAATGAGCTCATTCCTGTGATAACAGCCTTACCGTCTGTAATAGCTGCCTGTACATTAGGAACGCTGATGAACTGTCCGTCATAGTAGATACCGATACTCTCACTATTTGCAAAAGCCTTGGTTGTTGCATCAGCAAATGCCTGTGTTCCGTTTTCTGTAAACTCAAGAGAAACAACCGGCTCCTGTGCACCGTAGGAATCCGTCTGATATCCTGCCTGTGCAACCTCTACATCCTCACCGCCAAGAACGATCGAACCGTCAGCCTTAAGCTCATCTATTGTCTTGTTGAGCTGCCATCCGTAGATCATCACGCCGTTCTCATCAGTTTCAATATTACCGTCGGCTGTGATTCCTGAGTGGTATGTGTAGTTCTCATTGCCGTTTGAATCTGTCTGGGCTATGAAATAAAGATTACCTGGCTGTCCCAGATCCTCAAGGATCTTGTTAGCATCTGATACGCCGGGAATCTCAATGTTGATCCTGTTTGCACCTTCCTGGTAAACCTGAGATTCTGTGCTGTACTGCTGCACACGCTGCTGCAGCTTGTAAATGGTATCTGACATATCCTCTTTGCTTGGAGTGCCATCACCAACTACCTCGTAAGTGATGCTGACACCACCTGCAAGATCAAGTCCGAGATCAATACTGCTGAGTGATCCTGACTTGTCGGCGCCAAGTCCGTAAACTGCTGAGTATCCGATTCCCCCAAGAAGACCCAGGGTAAGGATCAGCGCCAATACATACTTTAACCTTTTCATGACTGTTTATTCCTCCATTTAACCTTCTTCAGCTAATGCTGCTTTTATCATAATCGCACACTCGATGCGCTTTCTCTGAAGCTCACATCCGTGCTTATATGTCGTATTGATATCACCGTTGAAATTATAAGCATTGGCAGCACATCCGCCGCTGCAGTAATATCTTGCGAAACACTTTTCGCACTCCGGTCTTGAGTAGACATTGCTCTTCTTGAACATCTCACGGATGTCATCTCTCTTGATACCCTCAAAGACATTTCCCATAATGAAGTCTTCATTGCCGACAAACTGATGGCAGGGATAGAGATCTCCCCAGGGAGTTACACCCAGATACTCACATCCCGATCCGCATCCGGAAAGTCTCTTGGCCACACAAGGGCCTCCCTCAAGATCTATGTTGAAGTGGAAGAAGTTAAAGCCCCTTCCCTCTTTCCTTCTCTCTAAATAAAACTTCGCAAGCTTATCATATTCCTCACAGAGCTTCGGGATATCCTCATCCTTGAGTGCATACCAGTCATCAGGCTTAGCCACTACGGGCTCTACTGAGATCTGCTTAAAGCCAAGATCAGCCAAATGCTTAACATCCTCTGAGAAATCCAGATTATTGTGAGTAAAGGTTCCTCTTACGAAATAACGCAGCTGATGACGGGACTCCGCAACCTTCTGGAACTTGGGCACAATGTCATCGTAACAACCCTGTCCTCCCTTTCTGGGACGCATGAAGTCATTGACCTCCTTGCGGCCATCGATGGAAAGAACAATGTTTCCCATCTCCTTGTTGACATAATCAAGGATCTCATCTGTGAGAAGAGTTCCGTTGGTCGTGATCGTGAACCTGAAGTTCTTGTCATGTTCCTTCTCAATGCTGCGACCGTATTCAACTATCTTTTTAACAACCTCCCAGTTCATGAGAGGCTCTCCGCCGAAGAAATCAACTTCAAGATTTCTCCTGCTTCCGGAATTCTTAACCAGGAAATCAAGGGCAGCCTTGCCGACTTCCTCGCTCATAAGAGCTCGTCTTCCGTGGTATTCACCCTCATCCGCAAAGCAGTACTTGCAGCGAAGGTTGCAGTCATGGGCTATGTTAAGGCACAGAGCCTTGACTACCGTATCTCTCTCCTGGAATTCCTCAACGTAATTCTCATATACATCATCAGTATAAAGAACTTCTGATGCCCTGAGCTCTAAGAGCTCTGAAATTGCTTCTCCGATATCTTCCGGAGAATACTGGTCTGTTATCTCAGGCATAAGGATTATCTCATTAAAGAGCTTCTGAAAATCCTCATCGCCTTCCCTGTCCTCACCCTGGGGAGCTGCTGTACCATGGTAGCTTACAAGCTTCTCCTCAACAATAGGTACCAGGTCTAAAACAACGTCATCCACAACATGAACAGAACCTGAATTCACGTCCAGGACTATGTTGTAGCCGTTGTTCGTGTACGCGTGAACCATAAAAATAAAACTCCTAACTAATTAAATCATATAACGCAAGAATAGGCAGCGACCGATGAATGGGGTCGCTGCCCAACATGATTGCTTAACTTATCGGTAAAAATTACTTGCTAAGCTGCTCACAGCTCTGGTTACCTACTGTGCATGACGTCTTGCAAGCTGACTGGCATGATGTCTGGCACTCACCGCATCCGCCCTTCTTCATTGATTCCTTAAGATTTCTTGTTACTAATGACTTAACATGCTTCATAATATTGCCTCCTACTTGAAAATGCTCATTCTACGCACTTCGAGTTTTATGTCGATTTAGTATACCATAAAAAACCCAAAGATAAAAGTAGACTTTTAAAGTTTTTCTATTTCCTGTACCGGAGCCGTTACAGTGATCAAAACCTTGGTAATACGGTTGCCTTTTATGCCTCTTGCTGTAAGTGTGATACCGTTATCAAGCGTAACAGTCTCTCCGTA
>JAFSTR010000068.1 GCA_017445665.1 Butyrivibrio sp.
GTATTCTGCGCCTACATTAAAAGAGCTCAAAAGACTATTGGATACCGGTAAGATCACCCATGTTTTCACCGGTCTGAATGAGTATGAACGGGATCCGGGGTTCTTTGAAGAACTACCGGAGCGTGGTATCACTGTGGCAATGTATGCTGACAGGGATTATGATCCGGCTAAAAACAGCAGGGTAATTGTTCTCCCGAGGCCGGTTTACGGTTATACAGTTGCCAAAGTGCTCAACGGAGAAACCGAGACCTCATCCTTTATTAAGGGTGAAGAATATAAGGCATTAAATCTTGATGGAGTCAAAGCTCTGATAGTCGATGATGAGCCGATGAATCTTGTTGTGGCCACAGGTCTTTTTAAAGAATACAAGATGGTGGTTGATACGGCAGGCAGCGGAAAAGAGGCACTTTCCAAGTACGATCTTGGAGAGTATGATGTGGTATTTATGGATCATATGATGCCTGAAATGGATGGCGTTGAAGCTATGAAGAAGCTGAGGGTCATTGCGGATCAAAGAGACAGAAAGCTTATTATCATAGCACTTACAGCAAATGCTGTCAGCGGTGCCAGGGAGATGTTCTTAAAAGAAGGCTTTGACGGATTTATAAGCAAGCCTATCGATATAAACGAGTTTGAGAGAGTCATGAGCAGGGTAATGTCTGACGGCAAGAAAAGCCGGATCGGAGGTGCCTCATGATTCATAATATTGTGCAAAAAGTAAAAGAACTGTTAAAGGACCCTTCGAGAAGCTTCAGGGAGAGGGTTTTTATTCTCCTTACACTGGTTACTGATCTGTTTGTCGCACTGGCCCTTATCGGCGATATCATACTGGGAGAAAACATAGTAGAGATCACCGCTCTGATGATCATTGTAGTACTTATCCCGATAGTGACGATTTTAGCGCTGAAAAGAAATCACGTCACGATCGCAGTAAGACTGATCGTCCTGGGGCTTGTTTTTGTGGCGCTTCCACTTGTGTATTTTACCGGCGGCGGAATCTACGGCGGCGGGATACTGTGGATGATCTTCACATTTCTTTATACCGGTCTGGTTCTCAGCGGTTTCTGGAAGCCGCTGATGCTTGTGGTGCTCACAGTGGAGTCGGTTATCCTGTACGCGGTCGGATATTTCCATCCGGAGCTGGTTGTAGAGCACACAAGAGAAGCGTTCTATGCTGATTCCCTTATTTCAATGATACTTGTAGGAATCATCTGCTGCTTTATGGTGTGGTTCGAGGAGTGGCTCTATGATGAGGAGAATAAAAGAGCCAAGGAAGAGACTAAGAAGGTTGAAGAACTCAACAAGTCCCAGAACCGGTTCTTTTCAAATATGAGCCATGAGATCAGGACTCCCATAAACTCAATCCTGGGTCTTAATGAGATCATCTTGAGGCAGGAAGATGCTTCCGATGAGATAATAAACGATGCGAGAAACATTCAGGGAGCAGGTAAAATGCTGCTTTCCCTTATCAATGATATCCTTGATATGTCTAAGATCGAAGCGGGGAAAATGGACATTGTTCCCGTAAACTACAACCTCGGTGACCTGATATCGGAGATTGTAAACATGATCTGGCTAAGGACCCAGCAAAAAGGTCTTTCTCTTAATCTTGAGGTGGATCCCACGATTCCGGCAGAGCTCTTCGGCGATGAGGTCAGATTAAAACAGATACTGGTAAACCTTCTTAACAATGCAGTCAAATACACACAGGAAGGTTCTGTTACTCTGCGTATAGAAAAGGAATTAGACAAAGGAGGGGACGAAGTTCTGCTTCTGTTTTCTGTAATTGATACAGGTATCGGGATCAAGCACGATGTAATTCCATATCTTTTTGAGGCCTTTTCCAGAATGGATGAGGAGCGCAATGCCAAGATAGAAGGTACAGGACTTGGCCTGTCTATCGTTAAGCAGCTGGTTGAGCTGATGGATGGAAAGATCACTGTAAACAGCACTTATACGGAGGGATCTACCTTCATTGTGTCCCTGAGACAGAAGGTTACAAGAAGGGATCCTGTGGGCGTCATAAGCATTGACAGCTTTTCAAAGAGAGAGACCAGCAGAAAGTATATGCCCGGCTTCAGGGCTCCGGAAGCCAGAATTCTGATAGTTGACGACAACGAAATGAATCTGGAGGTTGAAAAGAAACTCCTTGATGGCACGGAAATCGTGATAGATACAGCGACAAGCGGCGCTGAAGCTCTTTCTATGGCAGGAAAAGAGACCTATGACATCATCTTTATGGATCATCTGATGCCTGAGATGGATGGTATAGAATGTATGCAGCTCATAAGAAAACAGCTTGGCGGACATAATAACCACACGCCGATCATAGCTCTTACGGCCAATGCGGACAGCGAAAGTAAGGAACTGTACAGCAGAAGCGGTTTTGACGGATCACTTGTAAAACCTATATCCGGAGACCAGCTTGAGAACATGATCATAAATCACCTTCAGGAGTCCAAGCTTATAAAAGTGGAAGGAGCTGATCTGGAAGGAGCCAATATCCGCTCGTCGAGGACTTATGCAAAGAAGATGCCTGTAATGGTAGCTACCAGCAGCATGTGTGACCTTCCGAGAAAGACACTTTGGGAGTATCAGATAGATGTGATCCCGTTTTCCCTTAAATCTGACGGGAAGACTTATTTTGACTATGAAGAAGCAAGCACCGATGAAGTTATGAGATACGTATCTGAAGGGGCTGTTTTTGCTTCGTCGCCTCCAACGGTTGAGGAATTCGAGAGGTTTTTTGCAAAGGAAGTCAAAAAGGCACATCAGATCATTTATATTGCAGTATCCTCCGGAATAAGTCAGGAGTATAAAAATGCTCTGGAAGCTGCAAAAGCATATGGCAATGTATCGGTAATAGATTCCGGAGTGAACTCAGGAGCCTTAGGAATAATGGTTCTTCTGGCTTACAGACTGTCAATGCAGGGCAGACAGTTTGACAAGATAATTTCTGACCTTAATAAGATCAGGAATAAACTCAGATGTAGTTTTGTGACCAGTGATGCCGGATTTTTGATGAAGCGCGGCGAGATGAGAAAGCCAGTCTATGGATTTGTAAATACCTTTGGGCTTCGCCCGATCATTGATGTTAAGGACGGAAAGGTGACCATAGGAAAAATACTTACCGGCGAGCTGGATGAGTGCTATTTAAAATATCTGGATTATGCGCTGCCAAAAAGTGCAAAGCCTGACCTTGATATAGTGATCGTCAATTATATTTCTCTTACGGAAGATGAGAAAAAAGACATTGAGAGAGCTATCAGAAACAGGCATAATTTTGAGCATGTTCTTTTCCAGAAGGTCTCTTCTGTAATGTCTTTAAACTGTGGACGGGGAGCTATGGGAGTAATGTATCTGCTAAGGAGCGACAGTCCGTATGGACTTAGCCAGCTTTTATCGAAAGCTCTTTACCATGGTGAGGAGATCAGGGACTCTGAATACATGGAAGTTAAGGAATATCAGCCGGAGATAATGACCTATGAATATGAAACTCCGGTTGCAAAGGCGTGGTATGAAGAAATCCCGGGAATTGACCCTGTAAAGGCTATTGAGAACAGTGGCTCGGAGGATGCCTTTAGATCAGTGCTTCAGATATTCTATGATTCACTGGAGCAGCGGATAAATGAGGTAACTGACCTTTATTCATCAAAGGACTGGAAGGATTACACAATCAAGGTTCATGCCCTTAAGAGTTCTGCAAGACTTGTGGGAGCCATGGATCTTGGAAATGCTGCCGAGAAACTCGAGATGGCCGGAAAAGGCTCGGATATAGATTATATTGAAAAAAATAATGATGCACTGATAGCTGACCTGAAAGAGATCAGGGAAAAACTCGCACCTTTCTGCAGTGCAAAAGAAGCTGAGGATGGGCACTTCGACAGGATACTGATAAAGAGCGCATATGACACTTTGAATAAGGCTGCCGGGGATAAGAATGACAGAATGATAGATATGACTTTGAAGGAGCTTTCGGAGTACAGTATTCCGGCCGGGCATCGCGAGAGAATGGACAGGATCAAAGAAAGTTTTGATCGCAGGGATTATGAAGAGATAGCGTCACTTTCATCTGTTACGGAAGATATGTTATGAAGAGTAAACGATCGGTCATCAATTTAATATATATTGTCGTTTTTGTTTTTATGATCGCGGCGGTTCTCATTGGAATACCTATGTCCACCGACAGGCTCATCACGATCCATGAAAAGATAGACGGTTATTCAGAAAACTGGAAGCTTTTTGACGGGACCAAGGTTTATGTCGATGATCTGAATATTGCAGATTATGGCGGGAGAGTAGCCGTAGAAAAGAAGCTCTCCAATGGCATTACCGACAAGGATGCACTGTGCTTTAAGTCAAAGAATACAAACATAAGAGTCTTTATCGGCGGAAGGCAGGTATACAGATTTTTCAGTAAGTCTAATCTGACCGGTATGGGTTACGGAGTTGCATACCATGAGGTGGGGCTTGGCACTGATGACGCCGGCAAGATGATAAGACTCGAATTTGAACAGATATATGAAGGGCAGGAAAGAGGTAATGTGTATGATATCTATCTTTGCTCTGCCACAGATTTTATACAGATCGTCATAAGGCAGAATCTTCTTGCCTGCATACTCAGTATTCTTAATATATTTCTGGGACTGACCTTGCTTGTGGCACACATAGGGTCATCAAATAAATCCATATATCCTTTCGACGTGCTCTCTATGGGCTGCAGCTCGCTGCTCATGGGTATATGGCTTTTGATCAGTACCAATATCTTTCAGCTGATCACAGGTCATATCTATGTTTGCAGGGATATTAACAGGATCATTCCGTTTATGATCGCCTATCCGGCTATCTGTTTCCTTAATTCCCTGACAGAGAAGAAAATGAGCATCAATAAGCACCTGGCTTTCTGGATAACATTTGTCAGCGTTTTTGGTATAATTACACTGCGCTATGTCTTGAAAATAGACATGATGGATTCCTTCAAGTGGTTTGCGGGAGCATACATTATTGCAACACTTGGTGTTGTGGTACTGATCGTTACAGATAATGCTCTTTACTGCATGCGGACCGGCAAGAAGAACAGGCTGAGGAATATCTATTTCATCGGAGTGCTGTTTGTTGTATGTGGCATCATTGATATCATCCAGTTTTTCATGGCAGACAGGGTTACGGAGAGCTTTGGACTGTTCACCCGGATAGGTGCAACAGTTTATGTTCTTGTGATACTTATGGAATTTCTCAGGTGGTGGATGAACGACAGTGCGGCTGTGGAGAGAGACCGTTTCATCAATCGTGCGCTCCAGTATGCGCTCTCGTCCAATTCTCCGGACGCCAACATCAGGTCTATTCTTTCTTATCTGGGAAAAGAGCTTGATGCGAAGCGATTATTTATTTTCGAGGATCAGAAGAACGGAAAGTACAAGGGAACTTACGAGTGGTACAGGGAAGGAGAAGAGTCTTTTTCCCTTGAAATGATGTACCTCTCATCTGAGGATATAATAGACAGGATCTACGATGAGTTTAACAAAAACGATCACAGACTTATTGTCAGAAACCCTGATGCCTTCAAAAATTCAATTCCGGGATTTTATTCGCTTCTAAAGACCAACAAAGTAGACAGTATGATAATCGGTCCGCTTGAAGTGGGCGGAAATATGTTTGGCGTATGCGGCGTTGTTGGTGCTCCGCAAAAGAATCTTGAGTTTGTATCCGAGATCATCAATCTTATTTCTTATTTCCTGGCACAGCTGGTTTTGCAGAGGGAAGAGCAGAGCAGGGCACTTAATTACACATATAAAGATACATTGTCCGGATGTGGTAACTATTCAGCCTTCAAGAAATATCTTGAAGACGGACTTGATCTGTCCTCTGCTTTCGGGTGCGTCAGGTGCGATCTGACAAGACTTAATGAAGTCAATATCAGGGAAGGCTACGAAGTGGGCGATCAGATAGTTGTACTTGCAGCCAGGATCCTTATGGATTTCTTCGGGGATTCGTACGTCTTTAGAGTAAACGGTACACAGTTTATTGCCTTTGGCTTTGAGACGGAGGAA
>JAFSTR010000069.1 GCA_017445665.1 Butyrivibrio sp.
CCGCCAAGTCCAACTTCGATCATGTCTGAAAAACCTATCTTCTTGAGGCCTTCTCTTATGGATGCCATGGAGATATCTTCTCCGAACTGACCTTCTGTAGCAGGTGCGCACATTGCGATAACTTCTTTTCCTGCCTTGATCTCTTTGATGATATCAACCAGGAAGGTCTTACTACCTATAGCTGCAAATGGACAGCTGTGGATGCAGTGACCACACTGGATACATTTATCTTCGTCAATCTTGCAGTAGCCATACTCATCATAGGTGATGGCGCCTACAGGACAAGCCTTCTTACAAGGTCTTTCGAGATGAACGATTGCGGAGTAAGGGCAGGCAGCAGCGCATTTGCCGCATTCCTTACACTTGGCAGGATCTATATGCATGTGGGTATCACCAGGTGATATTGCGCCGAACTCACAGGAGTTAAGGCAGGCCTTACCCATGCAGAATCTGCAGTTATCAGTTACTGAATAAGCTGAAATCGGGCACTCGTCACAGGCTGGATCAATGACCTGAACGATGTTGTGTGAATCCGGATTGTAGGTTGGATTCTTGGCCATAGCGAGGTTAATTCGCTGTCTTACGATCTCTCGCTCTTTGTAGATGCAGCATCTATACTCAGGCTTGGGGCCTGGGATAGTTTTGAGAACGAGTTGTTCTATATGTTCCTGGTCGTTGTTGCCCTCCCACTCAAGGCGGCAAACTTCCTCCATTATTTTGTGTTTGAAGCGGTTCATGCTTTCGTCGTTAGTAACCATAAAAATCTCCCCTTGTTTTTTCTCATTACGATTAACTGGACGCTAAATCTTTTGTCGTGATGCAAATCTTACTCTCGTAGTGCTGGACACTCCTATGAGCCTGCAATGGCAGTCTCATATCCGTAGCACTAAAATCGATTAAGATTTTGCATTACTTCCAAATGATTTTAGCTGTCTACGGCAAATGGAATAAGAAAAATATTAAGTTGTCGATAAAGCTCTCTGCAATGTAAGCTATAGTTTTTTGCTACTTACTTAAGTTCTATGATGCGTGCGAAGTCCAGGTCAGTGGTGTCTCTGGTAAAAATTGTTAGTGAGCCCTTGCCTTGAGCATTTCTTATGTATGGTATAAGCTTGGCTTTGAGCTCTGGCTCGATTCCGTCGAAAGGCTCATCCATGATGAGAACATCACTTGGAATTGCACAGGCTCTTATTATCTGTACTACTCGGCGCTGGCTCTTTGTAAGATTTCTTACCGGAACGGTGAGTGCTTCTTCCGGAAGGAACTTGAGGAGCTCCTCTGTTACAGTTTCGCGGAATATCTTTTTGCTTACCATCGTCACGTTGGTGATGGCGTTAAGGCTCTCTACGAGTCTGTCATCCTGAAATACAACTCCGGCGTTTATAAATGGATATTTGTAATCTCCAAGAAGGCCAACCTTACCTTCATCTGGTGTATCAAGCTTGAGGATCAGGCGCATCAGTGTGGTCTTGCCACAGCCCGGCTCCCCGGTTATTACATAGGAATGTTCATCCTCTATGTTCAGGTTAAAGTTCTCAAGTACCTTCTTCTCCCCAAAGGACTTGGAAACGTCTTTTATCTCGATTATCAATGTCTTATCCCCTAACTAACTTTTTGTAATTGCTATTTATTTCTTTTTGAATGCGTTTCTGATTTTGTCTAGCATCGCTGGAATGTAGATATATTTGATGATGCTGTCTGTTGGCATACGATAAACCTTAGCCAGTTCTAGTAATTCCTTCATTTCCCCATTTTTCCTTTTTACTTTTTGTTGATCATGCTAGCCAGATATCCGGCTCCGAAGCCATTGTCGATATTCACAACACTGACTCCACTTGCACAGGAATTGAGCATGGACAAAAGAGCTGACAATCCGCCAAAGGATGCTCCATAGCCCACACTTGTGGGAACTGCTATAACCGGACAGTTGGCAAGTCCGCCAACCACGCTGGCGAGAGCTCCCTCCATTCCTGCAATCGCTATGATAACGTTAGCACTCATGATCTCGTCCATAGCTCTTTTCTCAAGAAGCCTGTGGATTCCTGCAACTCCAACATCGTAGAGTCTTACAACCTTATTGCCCATGATCTCAGCGGTCTTACCAGCCTCTTCCGCAACGGGAATATCGCTTGTTCCGCCTGTTGCGATGACGATCTTGCCAACGCCCTTATCAGGATCTATCTGCTCTCCTGCGATACCAACCTTGCTGTAGGCATCGTAGGTAAAATCTGTAGCTTTTCTCTTGTTCTTGGTAAAATAGTCCGCTGCTTCCTGAGACATTCTGGTGATGAGAACGCTCTTTTGCCCATTCTCAAGGAGCTTCTCGGCAATCATCAGATTCTGCTCAGGAGTCTTGCCCTGTCCAAAGATGACTTCAGCCGCTCCCTGTCTGAGTCCTCTGTGTGTATCAGGGCGCGCAAAGCCCATGTCCTCAAA
>JAFSTR010000070.1 GCA_017445665.1 Butyrivibrio sp.
AACGTCCCTACTGACACAAAACTGTAACGTCCCCACTGACACAAAACTGAAACGCCCCCGTGACTCACATGGTATAATTGAAATAACGCAGTTTCAGTAAAAGAGATTAAAGAGGAACAGACATGGCAACAGGAAGCCAGACCAAAGAAAAGACATATAGCAGGATCAAGGAGCCCAGGCAGTACAACGTGATCATGTTAAACGACGATTTCACCACCATGGAGTTTGTCGTTTCGATCCTGGTGGACATTTTTCACAAGGATCCTGTCAGCGCCGAGGCCATAATGCTGGGCGTTCATAAAAATGGACAGGCTGTAGTGGGCAGATATCCTTACGATATTGCTGTTACCAGAGTCAACAACGCCCTGGCAAGAGCCAAAAAAGAGGGATTTCCCTTCAGAATGACAGTGGAGGAGGCATAATATGGATCTTTCAAAAGAAGCTTCAGAGGTTTTCCGAAAAGCTGTTGCGTTTGCAAGTGAAAATCAATATGAATTCGTGACTCCTGAAATCGTCCTTCTAAAGATCATAGAAGATGCCACTTTTGCGGAGGCTTTCACAGAGTGCGGAGGAGATCTTGGGATCCTCGAGCACAACCTCCGGAAATACATCACTGAATATGTGGACAAGTCAGAAACCGGTCAGCCTGAGCTTTCCATCGGGACGAATTTTGTTATCAGCTTTGCCGGACAGAGTGCCTACAGCAGTGGCTGCGACCAGATCCACGTTCGCCACCTGGTGCATGCCATCTGGAACCTGGAGAACAGCTACGCTGTGTACTACATGGAACAGCAGGATATAAGCGAGGCAGATGTGCTTCAGGAGATGGCCATTATCGAATCCGCAAACGAAGAGATTTCCGAGGATATAGACGGAAGCATCAAAGCTAAGGAGGACAAGGCCGGGATCAGCCTCTTTGCCCCGTGTCTCAATGACACGTTAAAAGACGTCAACCCTCTTATCGGGCGTGAAAAAGAGCTTGAGCGTACCATCCAGATCCTCTGCAGAAAAGACAAAAACAATCCCCTCCACATCGGTGAGACCGGCGTCGGCAAGACTGCTATCACTTATGGGCTTGTGGAGCGCCTCAAAGCCGGCGATGTTCCGGAAGCCATTAAGGGCGCAAAGGTCTTTTCCCTGGACCTTGGAGGTATGCTGGCCGGAACCCAGTACAGGGGCGACTTTGAAAAGAGATTCAAGAAGGTCCTTACGGAGATTGGAAAAGAGGAAAAGCCCATAATCTACATCGACGAGATCCATAATCTCTCCGGTGCAGGTGCGGTAGGAGAAGGCTCTTTTGACGCATCAAACATGTTAAAGCCATATCTGACCGACGGCCATATCAGGTTCATCGGAGCCACGACCTTCGAGGAATACAAGAAATATTTTGAAAAGAACAAGTCTCTGGTCCGCAGGTTCCAGAACGTTGAGATCAAGGAGCCTACTGAGGAAGAGACTGTGGAGATCTTAAACGGCCTTAAGTCCAAGTATGAGAAATACCACGGCGTCAAATATGCAAAGGGCATCATGGAATATGCCGTTAAGATGAGCGCGAAGTACATAAATGAGCGGTTTTTACCGGATAAGGCCATTGACCTTATAGACGAGGCGGGCTCTTACAGGAAACTCCATCCGCAGGACAGGAAGGTCCAGACCGTGGACAAGGACGTTATAAACGAGATCCTGACCGGCGTCTGCAGAGTGCCCATTGAAACTGTGGACACTGACGATGCTGCGGGACTTGAGACTCTTGAAGAGCGCATAAAGACTAAGATTTTCGGCCAGGACGAGGCCATCAGCCAGGTGGTCAATGCCGTGAAGTTCTCAAAGGCAGGGCTTATCGAGGACGGTAAGCCTCTTGCAAGCCTCTTGTTCGTGGGGCCTACGGGTGTCGGCAAGACTGAGATCGCAAGGACTCTGTCGGAGGAGCTTGGCGTCAAACTGATCCGCTTTGACATGAGTGAATACGGCGAGAAGCATGCGGTGGCTAAGCTTATCGGTTCTCCTGCGGGATACGTGGGCTACGAGGAAGGCGGAATCCTCACTGAGGCGATCAGGAAGAATCCTTCATGTGTGCTGCTTCTTGATGAGATTGAGAAGGCGCATGCTGACATCTACAACGTGCTTTTGCAGGTGATGGACTATGCGACTCTGACCGATAACCAGGGCAGAAAGGCTGATTTCAGGAATGTTATTATCATAATGACTTCCAATGCCGGCGCCAACAGGCTTGGAAAGAGCGGAATCGGCTTTATCAGCACCAGCATGGACGAGAGCGTCCTCACCGAGGCGGTCAAGAACACCTTCCAGCCTGAGTTCAGGAACAGGCTCAACAAGGTCGTTGTCTTCAATAGTATGGACGACGACATGGCCACAAGGGTAGTTGATAAGAAGTTAAAAGAGCTCTCGGAACAGCTTCTTTTAAAGAAGATTACTCTTTCTGCTGATAAGAAGGCAAAAGATCTTTTGAAGGAGAGGGGTGTCAGCCAGGAATTTGGCGCAAGAGAGATCGACAGGATAATCAGAAACGATGTAAAACCGCTGTTTGTGGACGAGATTCTGTTTGGAAAGCTCAAAAACGGCGGAAAGATCAAGCTTTCAGCCAAAGGTAAAGAGTTTGCGATAGAGACTTCAAAAGTCACGAGGAAGTGATCCGTAATGCCTGTTTACAAACTTGATGACAAAGAAATATCTTTTCCCAGACCCGAACTTGCCCGGGACGACGGACTTCTGGCCATTGGCGGAGATCTGTCCCCGGAGAGGCTTGTGCTGGCATATTCTCACGGGATATTCCCCTGGTACGCGGAGGGCGAGCCAATCCTGTGGTGGTGCCCGAAGGAGCGCTACATCATAAGGCCGGAGAACATCCATGTTTCGCACTCCATGAAGAAGTTCATGAGAAAGCACGAGGTTAGGGTAGAACTAAACAGGGACTTCTCCCACACCATGCACAGATGCAGGGAAAAGAGAGAGTCCACCGAGGAAGGCACATGGATAACAACTGATATGGAAAAAGCTTATGCGCTTCTTGCATCCCGGGGCCTTGCACTGAGTGTAGAGGGCTACATTGACGGGGCTTTGGCCGGGGGATTGTACGGCGTAAACCTGGGCAGGTGCTTTTTTGGCGAGAGCATGTACTCGGATATGGAGAACGGCTCCAAGATAGCGCTGATAGGCCTTGCGCAGATACTTGGAGAGAACGGGTATCTCCTTATAGACTGCCAGTTCCACACAGATCACCTTGAGAGCATGGGCGGAGAGAGCATCAGCTATGCGGATTACATGGAGCTGGTGAGGCGAGGGACTGAAATAAAAAAATGAGGATGAGCATTTGAATGTGCCCATCCTCTTGTTTTTTCTGTATTTAGTTTTTAACTCGTACCGGGATCAGCTTGAGATCTCCAACGCCGAAGAACAGGGAGTTTCTTATCATCCCTATCCTGTAGAGGCTCAGCACATAGAGCATGGCTACCATGATCTTAAAGGTGCCGAAGTTCATGATGAGCTCCTCCACTGTTGGCGGATATCCGCGCCTTCTGGTATAATTTCCTACGAATTCAGCAATTGCTGCTTTAAGTCTTTGCATTTTAGTAATCCCCTTTTGTGTTTTTTACTCACAATGAACATTCTACAAAGTTAATATGTTTGTTTTGTGGCTGATAAATTAAAAAAGTATAAAATATGTATAATAGGTATGAGGTGACGAACTATGAGAATACTGATTTTTAGGCACGGAGATCCCGATTACGAGATTGATGGCCTGACAGATAAGGGCAAGGTTGAGGCAGAGCTCCTTGCCAGGCAGATTAAGAGCTTTGGGATTGATGAGGCGTATGTTTCGCCTCTTGGCAGAGCCCGGGCTACGGCCGATTATTCGTTAAAAGAGCTGGGGATGGAGGCGACAGTCCTTGACTGGCTTAAGGAATTTCCGGTCCATTTCGATGCAAATATAGCTGATGCCGAGACGAGAAGTGCATATAAGAATGAGCTGAAAATTGGCGCCGATGGAAAATACGAGAAACGCATCGTCTGGGATATGATGCCTTCTTATTTCGCTGAGCATCCGGAGGTGTTTGATGTTAACGGCTGGCGTGAAAGTGAGATTGCCAAGGCATCGGATGTTGTAGAAGTCTATGACAGTATAATTGAAAAATTTGATGGATTCTTAAAAGATCAGGGCTATGAGAGGGATCGAAACATCTACAAAGTAATAAATGGAAACGAGAAAGTTCTTGGATTCTTCTGCCATTTTGGAATAACGTGCGTTTTGTTATCAAGGCTTTGGAATGTTTCTCCGTTTGTTCCGCTGCAGTTTCTTGCCATGGCTCCGACATCACTTACGGAGATCGTGACTGAGGAGAGGGAGAAGGGAATTGCGATTTTCAGGGCATTGAGGATTGGTGATATCACACACCTGACTGTTGGCAATGAAGAACCGTCCTTTTCCGCTAGATTCTGCGAGAGATTTGAAAATGAGGATGAGAGACACTGAGTCATTGGGACGTTACAGTTTGACTCATTTTGAGTCAAACTGTAACGTCCCCGGTGACTCACCCGGTGACTCAAAAGAAGAAATTCTGCGCATGACTTTTTGAAAAAACTAAAAATGTTTGTGAAACATGACTATTACGTGAGGCCATTAAAATCGGTAAAATTTTAAACTGAAGTTTAGAAATGAATATTTGGTTGTCTGCAAAAGAAATACAGACGGCCTGGTTGTAACTGTACGCGTGTGAAAGTGAAGACCTTCGCATGCGTATTTTTTTATGGAGGTTTTTATGAATCAGAACACAAACAGATATCTTGCAGAAGAGAAGATCGGCAAGCTTCTTTTGAAGTTTTCTATTCCTTGTATTATGTCTTTATTGGTATCCGCACTCTATAACATTGTGGACCAGATATTTATCGGAAGAGGAATCGGTTACCTTGGAAATGGCGCAACTAACGTTGTTTTCCCGATAACAGTAATCTCTTTGGCTGTGGCTCTTATGATTGGTGATGGCTGTGCTGCATTTTTAAGCCTTTGCCAGGGTAAAAAGGACCTTAAGAGCGCTAATAAGAGCGTGGGAAATGCACTGACGCTTCTTGTTGTTATCGGAATTGTGATGACAGCTCTTTTTGCAATATTCAAATCACAGATTCTGCTTGCGTTTGGCGCAACTGAGAACAATTTTGCTTACGCTAGCGAGTACTTTAACTTCATTATTATGGGCATTCCGTTCTTTGTTGTCGGAAATGGCCTTAATTCCATCATCAGAGCTGACGGAAGTCCCAAGTTTGCTATGATCACTACACTTCTTGGCTGTATCATCAATGTTATCCTGGATCCTGTTGCTATTTTCGGCCTTGGCTGGGGAATGATGGGCGCAGCCCTTGCAACTATCACAGGCCAGATTGTTACTGCTCTTTGCGGACTTGTTTATCTGACCAGGGCTAAGTCCGTTAAGCTTGAGCTCAGGAGCTTTGTGCCATCCCTTGATATTATTGGAAAGTTCCTGCCTCTGGGAATCAGCAGTTTCCTCACTCAGATCTCAATCGTTGTGATCATGGGTGTTATGAACAATATTCTTGTTAAATACGGCGCTATGAGCAAGTACGGCGCAGACATTCCGCTTACGGTTGTGGGAATCGTTATGAAGGTGTTCCAGATCGTAATATCAGTATGCATCGGCATTGCAGCAGGTTCACAGCCTGTAATCGGCTATAACTATGGCGCCGGAGAGTATAAGAGGGTTCGAGAGCTCTTTTTAACTATAATAAAAGCTGAGGCGATAGTCGGACTTGTGGCGCTTATCCTCTTTGAGGCATTCCCGCTCCAGATCACAGCAATATTCGGAAGCGAAGACGGTCTTTACAACGAGTTTGCCGTGCTTTCATTCAGGCTTTTCCTGTCGATGATCGTGCTTACTTGCATTCAGAAGTCAGTCAGCGTATTCCTTCAGGCACTGGGCAAGCCTGTTATGTCCATGGGACTTTCGCTTCTCAGGGAATTTGTGCTGAGTGTTCCGTTGGCAATCGTTCTTCCTATATTCTTCGGAGTTGAGGGTGCGCTGTATTCTGCACCAATCGCAGATATCGGCTCCATGATCGCAGTTGTCATCATGTCCGTAATCATGCTCAGGGAGTTAAAAGAGAAAGAAGAGAGCTCCATACAACTGGTGGAAGCCGAGAAAGCAGCCTGAGAACTGCTTCATTGACGCGCATAAGTGTTATAATACAATCTTGAATAAGCTATACAAATAGGGAGATTGTTATGGAACTTAGGCCACATCACGGGATGTGCTTTCAATTCTATGAAGGAAAGGGTTATAGTGAGGATTTCACGGATCACATGGGCAGGATTATAAGGCAATTAGAAAAAGAGCCGGAGACGACCGTGAAGCTTACCGTAGCAACAGACGTTGTCTGTGCGAACTGCCCTAATAATGAAGAGGGAAGTTGCACTACCCTTGAGAAAGTAACAGGATATGACGAGGAAGTGCTGAAAGCATGTAATTTGGTAGAGGGAGAAGAAATCTCTTTTGCCGAATTCGCCCAGCTTGTCAGGTCGGAGATTATAGAAAAAGGGCTTCGCAGCAGTATATGCGGCGATTGCAGTTGGGACTATATCTGCAGGCGAAAGAAAAATTGTGAGTCAAACTGTAACGTCCCCAGTGGCACATGAGTCAAACTGTAACGTCCCCGGTGACTCATTTTATAAGAGCCTGTTTCTGGGCGTGAGAGAGCTGTTTTAAGTGCCACTCGCGGCTCATGGCTTCTTCCTTGGTTTCAAATTCTTCATAGTAAACAAGTACAACCGGGAGACGGGGCTTTGTGTATTTAGCGCCCTTCCCCCGGTTGTGTGTTTCTATTCTCTTTTCAAGATCATTGGTATATCCGCAGTAGTAGGTGCCATCTGCGCATTCCACGATGTAAGCATAGTGTTTCATAGGCTTATTATAGCAGATTTGCGCTTATCCCTCTAAAAATGTAAAATAAGACACAAAAATATGCCAAAAAATGGGTGTAACCTTCACTGTTTCGGTTATAGAATAAACTTGTAACAAAGCAACCGGATTTAGGAAGGGGGAAGCTTATGAGCAACTTTTGGAAGGGATTTTTAGTTGCGCTGCTTATTGTTTACGTTATCTCTCCGATGGATCTTTTACCGGGACCTGTTGATGACATACTGGCAATAGTCTTTGCCCTGGCTGCCACCAAGAACAGGCAGAATATAGAGAAAAGAGATAATGAGAGAATTGAAGTGATTGATGTTGATGGAACCGAACTTTAAGGAGGTACGTGTGATGGAAAAGAAATTGTACAGAAGCAATGACAGAAGAATCTTTGGTGTATGCGGCGGTGTTGCTGAATACTTCGGCTGGGATCCCACAATTGTGAGAGTTCTTTGGGCAGTATTTTCACTCTCAGGTGGCATAGGACTTCCGCTTTACATTATCCTGACATTCATTATGGATAATCGCCCCGATTACGTCAGCAAATACGACCAGAAGCAATAAGAAAAGCGCACCGATCAGTTGGCTTTTCTGAATTCTGTAGGCGTCATATCATAGTTTTTTTTAAATACTTTAACGAAGTAATTATTGTCGGAGTAACCGACGTAGCTGCTGATCTCCTGGATAGGAAGATTCGTCTTCTTCAGGAGATTGGCAGCTTTTTTGCAGCGCAAAAGAGCTATATACTCTGTCATGGTTACTCCGGTTTCTTTTTTGAATACCTTGGCCAAGTGAGATATGGACATATTGGCATTTGCTGAGAGATCTTCGTTTGATATATGGTCCCCCAGATGCAGATTAATGTACTCAAGGACTTTCTGAATTGATGGAGAATACTTGTCCAGAGACAACTTGTGATTGTGAACCGCTTTTGTCAACTCAACAATCATATCGATCTGGTAGCGGGTCTGAAGATCGGCGTTGTTTGTGGCTGATGAAAGCTGGGTGTATTTTTGGGTTATCTCATCTATTGTAATGACTGAAAGACCTGATTCTTCCGCAGCTTTTCTGGAAAGAGCTTTAAGTATTGCGAGGCCATAACCCGAGGCATAGTAGTTAAGAGTCTCTTTG
>JAFSTR010000007.1 GCA_017445665.1 Butyrivibrio sp.
GTTTGTGTCAGTGGGGACGTTACAGTTTGACACATTTTGAAAATCAAAATGTGTCAAACTGTAACGTCCCCACTGACACAAACTGTAACGGCCCCACTGTCTCATCTTTTTTATTTTCCGCATTTAGAATATAATACTTGGTATGACTACAAAAAAAGACAATTCAAGAATTTACATATGCCACACCTACTACCACGCCTACATCGCCGTGGTAAAAGAGCTGGTGAAAAGACACACTTCAGATGCAAAGGCAGATATCATGCTCAGTACCATGTCCAATGATTTCGGAAATCTTCCTGAGAGACTTGAAAAAACCGGAGTCTTTGAGCATGTCTATATGTTTGATGAGAAGGAAGATGTGACCAGTGAAGAGGTCATGAGTTACCACAGGGATAAGGGCAATATAGTTGCCAATCTCCTTCAGAGGATTACATACACAAAACTTCTGGGTAAGCTCCAGGAGCCGCATATTCCGACTGATCTTTCAAAGTACAGCGACGTGTATGTTTTCTGTGATTCGGATCCCATCGGATATTACCTGAACTACAAGAAGATCCGATATCATGCAGTTGAGGATGGCCTTAACTCAGGTAAACTCGACGATCAGGCCAGAAACGCCAACAGGGGCGCGTGGCCTCTTAAGCGCGCCATGGCAGCTCTTGGGCTTATCTTTATCGAGAGCGGATACAGCAGATACTGCATCGATTACGAAGTTAATGACATCAGCGCCAATCACTCACTCCCGCCAAATGTAGTGGAGGAGCCAAGAGAGGAGCTGAATAATAAGCTGACTCCGGAAGATCACGCTGTTTTGGTGGACATCTTCCTGGTAAATAAAGACGTTGTCGTGGGGCAGCTCCTTGGAGACGGCTCTGATACGCGCCCTCAGGTCATGATCCTTACTGAGCCTCTTTGCGAGATGGATGTTCGTAAGAAGCTCTTTGGAGATATCATCGATGAATACAAGGAAGGCAATCGTGTTATAATAAAGCCTCATCCGAGGGATGTTCTGGATTATGAGAAAGAGTTCCCTGACACAATTGTCATCAGGGACAAGTTCCCTATGGAAGTTCTTGGTGATATTGAGGGCTTTAAGGTAGATAAGGTGATTTCAGTCATCACTCAGATGGAGAATGTTTATTTTGCAAAAGAGATTGTCTATCTGGGACTGGATTTCCTTGATAAATACGAGGACCCGTCCATCCACAGAAAGACTGAAAATCTTGATAAATAAAGGAAATAATAATGGCATTGTTTTTGCGTAATGCGACAATTGAAGATGCGCGGGATGTTTTCAACTGGAGAAACGACCCTGTTACCAGAGAAAACTCTTTTAACAAGGACGAGATCAATCTTGAGAGCCACATGCTCTGGTTTGGTAAGCGCCTTGGCAGGGAGGACACTCTTATGTATATCCTCACAGACGGCACTGAAAAGGTGGGAAACATCAGGATAGACATCGGGGGAAGGACCGGCGAGATCAGCTACATGATAGCACCACAGGCTCGGGGAAAGGGCTACGGCAAAAAGATGCTTGCCCTTTTGGAAAAGACTCTTTCTGAGAGCGAGGCAGGTAAGAGGATCAATAAGCTCACAGGGAGTGTCCTCAAAAACAACAAGGCCTCCTGCAGGTGCTTTCTGTCAAACGGATATACTCAGACTGAGGAAGAGGACTCCTACTGTTTCACAAAAGAAATTTGAGGTGACAAACTATTATGTTTAATAAAGAGATAAAGATCGGAAGCAAGGTGGTTGGAGGCGATCACCCGGCCATGATAGTGGCTGAGCTTTCCGGCAATCATAACGGAGACTATAACAGAGCTGTAGAGATCATCCACGCCGCCAAGGAAGCGGGGGCGGATGCGATCAAGCTCCAGACATATACAGCGGATACTATAACCATCGACTGTGATAAGCCCTGGTTCATGACTCCCGGAGACGGACTCTGGGCCGGAAGGACCCTTCACGATCTGTACGAGGAGGCCTACACACCCTGGGAGTGGCATGAAGGTCTTTTCGCTGAGGCCAAAAAACTTGGCATGGAGGCATTTTCATCGCCCTTTGATCCCACATCAGTGGATTATCTTGAGAATTTAAATGTCCCTGCGTACAAGATCGCCAGCTTCGAGATTAACGACATCCCTCTTATCAGGAAGATCGCAAAACTCGGAAAGCCCATGATCTTCGCAACCGGAATCGCCTACGAGGAGGATATTGAGCTGGCTCTTAACACCTGCAGGGAAGAAGGGAATGACAACGTTATCCTTCTTAAATGTGTCAGCGCCTATCCCACGCCCTACAACCTTGTGAACCTTCGCATGATGCAGGGGCTTAGGGATAAGTACGACTGCGTTGTAGGCCTTTCAGACCACACCCCCGGCGGAACAATTCCTGTGGGAAGCATTGCCCTTGGCGCTAAGATGATAGAGAAGCACCTTACACTCAACCGCTCTGCAGGTGGTGTTGACGATGCTTTCTCCATGGAGCCCGCAGAGTTTGCACAGATGGTCAGGGAAGTTCGAATCATGGAAGAAGCCCTGGGCAGCTACGACTACAAGCTCACAGACAAGCAGATCAAGGAACGAGGCCTTTCAAGATCTCTTTTCGTGGTAAAAGACATTAAGAAGGGCGAAACCATAACTGAAGAAAACGTCAGATCCATCCGTCCGGGTATCGGAATGCACACAAAGCATTACGAGGAAGTCCTTGGCAGGAAGGCAACTAAGGATATAGAGAAAGGCACACCCCTTAGCTGGGAGCTTATAGACTGATGATCGGTATTAGAGCAGATGCCAACAAAATAATCGCAACAGGTCACGTCATGCGCTGCATTACTATCGCAAAAGAAATAGTGAAGCAGGGAGAGTCTGTGACCTTTTTTGTGGCGGACGAAGAGTCCGGGGAGCTGGTGGGGCTCTATGCCGGAGGTATTTCCGGGATTGAGACGGTTGTCCTTGGCACAGACTGGCAGGACATGGAAAAAGAGATCCCGACTCTTGGGCGCGAACTGATAGAGCGGAAGGTTTCAGCCCTTTTAGTGGATTCATATCAGGTAACCGTAAGGTATTTCGAGGAACTTAAGGATATCTGCAATCTTGTGTATATGGATGATCTGGGAAAAGAGCCTTATCCGGTGGATATACTCATCAATTACAGCGGGTATTACGAGAGCCTTGGCTACAATGAGCTCTACAAGGGACAGAGCGGGCATAGAGGAACGCCGACAGAGCTCCTTCTTGGCCTGTCTTATGCGCCATTAAGAGAGCAGTTTTATTCGGGAGATGATAGTGCCGGTACAAAAAGCGATGCCTTTACCATTCTGGTCACTTCGGGAGGGACCGACAACTACAGGATGCTCTCAGGCATTATCAAAGCCATGGAGGATGAGGGCCTTCTCTCAAAGGCTGATTTCAAGGTAGTTGCTGGGAACATGGCATGCAGCCTTGATGAGCTGGAAAGCTATTCTTCCATGTATCGGAATGTGGAACTATTAAAGAATGTCGATCAGATGGCAGAACTTATGAGAAGCTGTGATCTGGCAGTGGCAGCAGCCGGAACAATGCTGACAGAATGTGCGGCAGTTGGGCTTCCTGTTATCTGCTATCAGGTGGCGGACAATCAGAAGTTCAATGTCTCGTTCTGGCAGGGGACAGGAGGAATGTCTTTTGCCGGAGATGTGACAGATGAGAAGGCGAGAGCTGAAGCTCTTTCCAATATCTGCACACAGGTGAGGGGTCTTTTGACCAAAAAAGAAAAATTACAGGAAATGAAGAGAGCGCTTAAAGGAGTTACCGACGGCCGGGGAGCTGTCAGGATAGCAAAAGCTCTTTTACAATAAGATCAAGTGAGGATAAATTCATGAAAACACTGGCTATGATTACAGCAAGGGGAGGAAGCAAGAGGATTCCCCGTAAGAATATCAAAGAATTCAATGGAAAGCCCATTATTGCATATTCCATAGAAGCAGCCCTTGGGTCGGGAGTGTTTGATGAGGTGATGGTCTCCACAGATGATGAGGAGATCGCAGAGATTGCAAGAAATTACGGCGCAAAGGTGCCGTTTCTCAGGAGCGAGAAGACCTCAAATGATTTTGCCACCACAACGGATGTGATCGAGGAGGTGCTGGATACCTACAAGGAAAGAGGAGAGGAGTTCGATATTTTCTGCTGCATCTATCCAACAGCGCCTTTTATAACTTCAAAGAGGCTTAAGGACGCGGTTGAAGAGCTTGCAAAATCCGATGCGGATTCACTGATCCCTGTAGTCAGATTCTCTTATCCGCCACAGAGAGCCATGGAGGTCCACGATGGAAGGCTTGTGTTCAGACAGCCCGAGAACCTCAAAAAGAGATCTCAGGACTTAGAGCCGCATTTCCACGACGCGGGACAGTTTTATGTAGTAAGGAGCGAGAGCTTTTTTAAGAACCACGGGATAATGGTTGGAGATATCCTTCCGATGGAGCTCTCGGAGCTCGAGGTGCAGGACATCGACAACGAGGTGGACTGGAAGCTTGCAGAGCTGAAATATAATCTTTTAAATAACGGTTAAGATGTTTAAGAGGGCGTCCGATATATATAAAGGATGAATGCCCTCTTTTAAATTGTCTTTCTTTGGGTTATAATGTGGAATGAAATCATAGACTTATTGTATTATCCGCATTTGTGCGCTTTGGTAAATGCGTTGAAAGGGGTATTTGAGAATTATGCAGTATGCAGATATAGGAATTGATTTAGGAACAGCCTCTGTACTCGTTTATATCAAGGGTAAGGGCGTTGTTTTAAAAGAGCCATCAGTTGTGGCATATGACAGAGATACAGAAGAGATCAAGGCTATCGGTGAGGATGCAAGACTTATGCTTGGTCGTACTCCCGGCAATATCGTAGCTGTAAGACCTCTTCGTCAGGGCGTTATTTCAAACTACAAGATAACCGAGCAGATGATGAGATACTTCATCAAGAAAGCTATCGGCAGAAGGATCCACAGAAAGCCCTTTATCGCTGTTTGTGTACCTTCAGGTGCAACAGAGGTTGAGAAGAAGGCTGTAGAAGATGCTACAAGACTCTGCGGAGCAAGGGACGTTGAGACTATCGAGGAGCCCATTGCAGCAGCTATCGGAGCCGGAATTGATATTACAAAGCCATGTGGAAACATGATCGTTGATATAGGCGGCGGTACATCAGATATCGCAGTTATCTCTCTCGGAGGAACCGTTGTCAGCACATCCGTTAAGGTTGCAGGCGATGACTTCGACGAGGCTATCGTTCGTTACATGCGTAAGAAGCACAATCTTCTTATCGGTGACAGAACAGCCGAGGATATCAAGATCAAGATCGGATCAGCTTATCCAAGGGCTGAGAACGACACAATGGACGTTCGCGGAAGAAACCTTGTAACAGGTCTTCCTAAGACAGTAAGAGTATCTTCAGAGGAGACAGAGGAGGCGCTCAGAGAGCCCACAAGCCAGATCATTGAGGCTATCCACAGCGTACTTGAGAACACACCTCCTGAGCTGGCAGCAGATATCGCTGACAGAGGAATCGTACTTACAGGTGGCGGAGCTCTTCTTCGCGGACTTGAGGATCTTATCTATTCTAAGACAGGTATCAACACCATGACTGCTGAGGATCCAATGACAGCCGTTGCTATCGGAACAGGCCGTTACATTGAGTTCATCTCAGGCTATCATGAGGACTAATACTTAAACACATGCGCTGCTCATGGATTGAGCGGTAGTAATGGCCAGGACGGCATGAGGTACTTTGTATGGTAAAAGGTCTTTACACTGCTTACACAGGGATGATCAACGAGCAGCACAGGATGGATGTGCTCACCAACAATCTTGCCAATGCCAATACTAACGGTTACAAGAAGGAAGGCGCAACTGCACAGTCTTTCAAGGATCAGCTTGCGCTCAAAATTAAAGATATTACTGATGCCCCGTTCACTGCCCGTGGACTGGGCATTATTAATCCCGGGGTTAAGATCGGTGAAGGATATGTCGACTGGACAGAAGGTCCTATGAAGGAGACACATAACACCTTTGATCTGGCCATCGGCGGCAGTGGATTCTTTGGAATTGAGTATGCCATGAAAGAGGAAAATGCCGACGAGGATGAGGATGGCGCCACCACAAACACCAACGACTGGAGACTCTCAAGATATCAGAACGACAGGACTCTTGCAGCCTACAAGGCAGGTAAGCTCTCTCTGGATCAGATGAGGGATAACGGATACGAGCAGATGGTCCTCTACACCAGAGACGGTAATTTTACTTTAAACAGTGAAGGTGTACTGGTAACTCAGGACGGTGACTTTGTTCTTTCCCAGGATCAGGGACATATTGAGCTTGATCCCAATCTTCCGGTACAGATAAGTGTTAACGGAGAGGTTTCACAGAACGGTCAGGTTGTTGCCAACATCGGTGTCTTTGATTTTGAAAAGACTGTTCAGAGAAACGGGATGGAGACCTATACCGTTTTGGAACACTACGGTGAAAACGGTTATGTTCCCACAGACGATGCCAATCCTATCCAGGGTACAGGTCAGGTTTATTCGGGATTTTTGGAGCAGTCCAATGTTTCTGTTGTTGATGAGATGGTCAATATGATCGCCGTTCAGAGAAACTATGATACCAACCAGAGGATGATCACTACTATCGATGATACTTTGGAGAAGGCAGTAAACCAGATCGGAACACTCAGTTAAATTTTATAAAGTTTTAATAATTTAAAACGGGTAGTATGACGATAAATAAACAGAGAACTATATTGCAGTCACGGATGACGAATTGTTCAGCAGGAGCCACGGATGGTAAAAGCTCCCACTGGATCGGAGGTGGCTTAATATGGTAAGAAGTTTATGGTCAGCAGCTACAGGAATGAACGCCCAGCAGACGAATGTGGATACTATATCCAACAACCTCGCCAACGTTAATACAACGGGCTATAAGGCACAGGGCGCTCAGTTTAAATCTCTTTTATATCAAGAGTTACAGACTATAACAACAACAGCAAACGGCGCACCTAAGCCCACTACTTCACAGGTAGGCCTTGGTGTTCGTACTTCTACGATCAATCAGTATTTTTCCCAGGGATCATATCAGGAAAACGCAAACCCTGCAGCCCTCGCCATTGGTGGTGATGGCTTCTTCAAGTACCAGGGAGCTACTGACGGAGAAGTATTCTATACAAGAAACGGAAACTTTACATGGGCATTAGATCAAGGGAATGCTTTGGTTCTCACGACTGCAGAAGGTAACAAAGTTCTGGGACTGAATGATCAGCCTATTTTGGTAAACGGAAACTTTGTGGCAAGCCGAATCACTATAGGTGGAGACGGCAAGATCTACTATCCTGATGCACAGGGTGTGCCTCAGCAAGTTAACGGACAACAGATAGTTCTCTGGCAGTTTCCTAACAGAGAGGGACTTCAGAGAGTAGGCAGCGTTGCTTGGCAGGAGACAGCTGCCAGCGGAGCTGCAATAAATGAAACTCAGCCAAATGGTGCAAATATCAAGGTATCAGAGTTGGTTCAGGGATATCTGGAGGGCTCCAACGTAAATGTGGCAACCGAGATGGTAAACCTCATTGTTGCGCAGCGTGCATATGAGATGAACTCGACAGCGATCCAGACAACAGATGAGATGATGCAGACAGCCAACTCTCTTAAGAGATAAGTTGTAGTCAGGGGGAATTATGGCAAGCTTTAATGTCAGCGGTATAAACGCATCCGCCATAAGTGAATATGCTATGCAGGAGAGCAAGAACGCCAGCGGTATTGCTCTTCAGAAAAAGCTTGAGAGCACAACCTCAAAGACATCCGATGATGAACTCTGGGCTGCTTGTAAAGGGTTTGA
>JAFSTR010000071.1 GCA_017445665.1 Butyrivibrio sp.
AAAAAACAAATAAGAAAACGGAGGAAAAACAAATGATAAATGCAGTAAAGAATTTAGGAAAGAAAGTAGCGGGAGGTGTTAAGCGCTTCTGGAACGATGAGGGAGGAATGGGAACAGTCGAGGTAATCCTTATTATCGTTGTTCTTATCGGACTGGTAATCGTATTTAAGGAGCAGATCTCAGGAATCGTTGAGGATGTCTTTAAGACAATCAGACAGGAAACCCGTGTTATCACGAACTAAGGGATATGTGACAGTGTTTCTGTCGCTGTCCATAATGATAATACTCTCACTCATCCTGGTCCTGTTTCAGGGGGCCAGGATAGGAGCAGTAAAAATGAAGACAGAATGTGTGGCTGATATCTCGATGAACTCAGTGCTGGCTGAGTACAGCAGGGCTCTTTACGAGCAGTACGGACTTCTTATGGTAGATACTTCGTACGGAGGAGAAAACCCCTCCATCATCAATACTCAGGAGCACCTGAGGTTTTATGCCCAGAAAAACCTTAGCAGAACGGCGATCAGCCGCCTGACAAACAATCAGACAATTTTTTCAATGTACTGCGGAGACGTAAATATCACCGGAAGCTCTTTTGCCCTGGATAATAACGGCGCTGTGCTGAACAGACAGATCATTTCCTATATGGGAGCAGAACCTGTAGAAGGCCTTCTTGCGGATGTTCAGACCAATGCACAGCTCATCAGGGAGAATGCTCTGGATACAACTGATGTGGAGGCTATGGCTGCGGAAAACCAGGCTGCAATAGACGCAATAGAACTTCCAAAGATCATCAATGAAGACGGGGAAGAGGAGGAGATGAGTCTTGCCAATCCTGCGGATGTGGTCAATTCCCAAAGGGGTATCGGTGCTTTAAACCTTGCGATCAAGGATAAATCAAAGATATCTACGGCCACGGCAGATATCAGTCAGTACGCATCCCACAGACAGCTTAACAGGGGAACGGGACTAAATGACAGGGAGGATATTTCTGCGGGAGAGAGACTCCTTCTTGAGCAGTACTATTACGAAAAATGTTCCAGATACGGAGCAGAACTCGATAAATCTCTTTTGAAATATCAGCTTGAGTACATGATCTACGGGCAGCACAGCGACTGGGGAAATCTGGAGAGGATGGCGGAGAATCTGCTGTTCTGGCGAGAGGCTTCAAATATGCTGTATCTGTTTAGCTGCGACCAGAAGTGCTCTGAGGCTGAACTTATTGCCGAGGTTGTTACAACCATATTCATGGTTCCCAACCTGGCAGATCTTGTGAAGTATTCAATTCTCTTTGCATGGACCTTTGCAGAGACAATATCTGATCTGAACATTCTTTTCAGCGGCGGAAGGGTTCCTCTTTTTAAAAGTGATGAGACCTGGAGGCTCAGTCTCACCAACATGTTTGGGTTCAGGGACTTTTTAAACGGAGGTGATCTGGGAGAAGGGATGTACTACGAGGACTACGTAAGAGCAAGGCTGTTTATGGTGGATCTTGGAATAAAGACTATGCGCCTTGCGGACATAATAGAGATGGATGTGCGAAAGACGGCCGGGAATGCGGCTTTTAAGCTTGATCACTGTCTGGATACCTTTTGCGCCGAGATTCAGATAAGAACAAGGTACGGATACGACTGTAAGATAGAGAGGATTTACGGATATGAGATGTAAATGCAAAAGACTGTCCGGATCAATGACTGTGGAAGCATCCCTGGCGCTGCCTCTTTTCATTTTCTTTTTTGTAAACATCATGACCATGTTCAACATCGTTAAGGTCCAGTCGGACATGGAGGCGGCGCTTCATCAGACAGGAAGTGAGATGTCCCTTATGGCATTTGACCTGCGGTTTGGTGAGAGGAGTTTTGGTATGGAAGGCGGTAGTGCGGTAGATACACTGGCCGGGGCAGCAGGAATCTTTTATGCAAAGGAGCAGGTAAGAAAGTATCTGGGCGATGGCATAAATTACAGCTGCGTAACAGATGGCTTTGAGGGTATGAGTTTTTTGCAGTCAAAGGTCATGTTTGGCAACGACATCATCGATCTGGTGGTGGATTATAAAGTCCATCCCATGATCTCTGTTATCGGTTTTAAGGAGTTCGGAGTGGAATCCAGATACTATGGCCACGCCTGGACAGGATACGATATCTCATCAGGCCTTGAGATTGAGGGTCTTGATGAGGAGATGGTGTACGTAACGGAGTATGGAGAGGTGTATCACAGAAGCATTGACTGTGAGCATCTGCGCCTTAAGGTGCAGAGCGTAAGCTTTGATGAGCTCTCCCATCTTCGCAACAACGACAGGAAAAAGTATTATGCCTGCGAGTACTGCGGAGAAAATATCGGAGGTGGCAATGTGTTCATCACCGGATATGGCGAGAAATACCACAGCAGTATAAACTGCCTGGGACTAAAAAGAAAAATCTATACGATACCGATTTCTGAAGTGGGAGGGCGAAGACCCTGCAGTACCTGCGGATGAGCTGTTTGAGATAAGGAGTTTAAAGTGTTTTTTGGATTAGGTGTTTTACTGATAATGATAATTACTTCCGTTGGCGATATCAGGAGCAGAGCCGTACTCATGTGGGAGATACTTGGGTGCTTGGTCATGTCTTTTGCCAAAATTGCATATTCAATATACGGAGGAGGCTTCGATGCCTCTGATGTACTGATGTCGATGATGCCAGGTGCGTTTCTCCTGCTGCTGGCCTATGTGAGCAGACAGAATGTGGGATATGGAGACGGACTGCTGATACTGTGCGCAGGACCTGCCCTGGGATCGAATATAACAGTCATGGGAATGATCGCAGGCGTCTTTGCCTGTGGCCTTATTTCCGGACTCCTTCTTGTTATTAAGAAAGTGGGACGAAAGGCCAGGATTCCATTTGTTCCCTTCATGACGCTGGGAATGGGGGTGATGATGCTTGCGCAGGTTTAAAGGATATATGACTCTGGAGGCAGCATTTATAGTGCCCATGATAATATGCATCTTTGCGCTGCTCATCTATTTTTCGTATTACCTGTACGGAAGGTGCATCCTCTCTCAGGATTCGTATATCCTGGCATTCAGAGCCAGTGTCGCAGACGAGGAGATAAGCGGATCCCCTGCTGATTTCGTAAGCAGCAGGGCATCACTTGTCGCAGGTAAAAAATATTTCGGAAGCTCTTTTCCCAAATTTGAAACCACAACGGAGGGAAAAAGTATACGGGTTCATGGACGCTCTGAGGCAAAACACGCCGCTATGGGCAGGTATTTCCTAAAGCCCGGCAGCGGCTGGGAATATGAAGCGGCCGGACGGGCCCGGAAATTTGAATATGTGTCGCATATCAGGAAGCTCACAAGACTTCGTGATATGGGAAAAGAGATTATGGATCAGATAGGAGATTAATAATGGAATATAAGTATTACAGAGAATTAAAGCACAACTACCTTGTCTTTGAGGACAAGAGTGAAGATGGCAGCAGGTATCAGTACAAAATTGCAGAGAGCGGCAGGATCAAAGGACTTGTGCCCTGTGCAGAGAGAAGCATAAACGGTGAGAAGTATTTTTACTATGAGATCAATTCCATGCAGACGCTCTATGACAGGTTTTCATCAAATAAGATGAATGCTGCCCAGCTAAAGAGGCTTTTGTCCTGCATCAGGGAGCTCCTTGAGGGATTGTCTGAGTTCCTTCTCGGCGATGAGGGAGTTGTCTTTAACTGTAAAAACATCTACACGGATCTTGCCTCCGGGGCTTACAGATTTATTTACTGTCCGTTCTTTGATGAGCAAAAGAGCTTTTCCGAGTTTGCCATGGAGCTTCTGGAACTTGTGGATGAAAATGACGAGGAAGCTACAGAGCTTGCTTATAAGCTCTGTGAACATAGTGCTACCTTTGGTGATTTTATTTATGAAGCTTTGGAGAACACACTCTCAGAAGACTCAGAAGATAAAAGGGAGGAGCAATTTAAGGAGCAGCCCTCTGAGATTTTCTGTTCAGACTTTGATGACAATGCACAGGACAACTATCCTGATATCTATGATGACGACGAGGAAGAAGAGGAGATAAAAGAGGGAAGGCTGAAGCGCTCAGGAAGAAGACTTGGCGGTAAGATCCAGCTTCTCTTTTCACTGCTGTTCTTTGGCGTGGTCGGTGCAATGGTTTATATAAGGATGAACTATATCTTATCCGGTGAAGAAAACATGCTCTCAATCTTTGTGATGCTTGTATCGGCTGTGACAGGAGTGGTGGCTCTTTCCGGTGGATTTAAGGAACTGAAGAAAACCGGGAAGGAAGTAGCTGTGAAAACCAAAAAGACAGATGAACTTCCGGAAGATGACATATATCCCGATGAGATCGGCTATGAAGACGATGACTGCGGATTTGAGGATGATCATGATTTTCAGAGACTGGAAAGAAGCGAGAGGACTTTTGCAGCAGAAGGTGCACTGTGCGAAGAGACTGTGGTTCTTGATGAGGTGAAAAGTGACGGTATAGCACTGTTTAGCCGAAACCTTGATAAGACAGTCAGGATAGCGCTGGACAAACTCCCTTTGACAGTGGGCAAAATGGAGGGCTGTGTCGACAAGGTACTCAGTGACATGAGCATATCCAGGATGCACTGCAGATTTGTAAATGATTCCGGAAGGATCGCCATCATCGATCTTGGCTCAACCAACGGCTCTTACAGGAATGGGCTTCGCCTTGCGCCACAGCAAAAGACATACATCGAAGAAGGGGATGAAATAAGGCTTGGCAGAGTTTGTTTTGATTGCAGATAATTAGGAGATTGTGTGATATAATACGAATATCGAGCGGAGGGGAGTTCATGAAGGTAAATATCTATTACGGCGGACGCGGAATAATTGATGATCCAACGCTTTTCGTCATCTCACAGATTACAGCGGTTTTACAGGAACTTAATGTAAAGGTGCAGCAGTACAATCTCTATGAACAGAGAAACGGTATTACGGCGCTGCCCAATACCCTTAAGGATGCGGACGGGATAATTCTGGCATCTACGGTTGAGTGGTACGGGATCGGTGGTTATATGATGCAGTTTCTTGATGCCTGCTGGCTCTACGGTGACAAGGATAAGATCAGTAAGATCTACATGGCGCCTGTTGTCATGAGTACAACACATGGCGAGAGGGAAGGCATGATGAGCCTTGCAGCGGCATGGGAGATGCTGGGCGGACTTCCTTGTGACGGAATGTGCGGATATATCGCAGATACCACCAAGCTGGAGAACAGCTCAGAGTACGCCAAGATAATAGATAAGAAGGCAGAGAACATTTACAGGACCATCAACCAGAAGATGCCTGTATTCCCTGCAAGCAACCAGGCGGTGATCAACAAGGTCGGTGTTGCAAAGAGTATAGACCTTACTCCTCAGGAATCAGAACAGCTCTCGGAGTATGCTTCGGATGACAAATATGTGCGCAAGCAGAAGGAAGATCTTCAGGAGCTTGCAAGCATATTCAGGGACAAGATGGGACAGGAAGATGCTCTCGGCAGTTCCGAGGAATATGTAAAGACACTGAACAAGAAGTTTACTCCTGTAGCGGGAGTTGTTGCTAAATATAAGATATCTTTTTCTGATAACAGCAAGTTAAGGCCGATCATAATAGACGTTAATAACAGTAAGTGTGAATGTCGCACCGGAGACGAGGAGGGGGCTGACGTTGTACTTACTTCTGATCAGAGAACTTTTGAGGACATCCTGGGAGGAAGGCTGAGTTTCCAGAGGGCTTTCATGGCAGGAAACATCAAGATGAAGGGAGACTTCAAGCTTCTTAGGAGTATGGACCAGTTCTTTGACCTTATGACAGTTTGATTTAGGGAAGGTTTTGATGCAGGACACTGAGGGAGATTATTGGCAAAGACAGGAGCAGATCTATAAGCGCTCGTACATAACGCTCGGACTGCTGGCCATTAATGTGGTCATTTTCTTGTTGTGCAACTTTGTTTATGAATGGATGTATGAAAAAGGGGCTATGATCACTGAAGTTGTCCTTAGGGACGGTCAGTATTACAGGCTCTTTACTGCTATGTTTCTGCATGCTGACCCGCGGCATCTTGTCAATAACATGCTTATGCTCGCATTGGGCGGTGCTATTGTGGAGAATTACACCGGACATGCGTTTTACTTTTTTCTCTATATGTTGTCGGGATTGTTTGGCAACATGATTTCCATGGTTTATGAAATCCAAAACAGACTGAGCTGGATCTCTGTTGGAGCAAGCGGCGCCATAATGGGGTTGGTTGGCTTTGTTGTTGTATGGATCCTGGTTAACAGGAAGAGCTTTGTAAGGAGCAGGAGCCTGGTGATCAGACTGGCTCTTTTGGGAATCTTTGTTATAGAAGCCTGTTTTTTCCAGAGAGGAGCAAACATCGCAGCTCACACCGGAGGCTTTGCTACCGGAGCTGTGCTGGGTGTTATAAATATCATCATGCTTAAGAATAATAAGAATATGGAGGGACTTGCTTAATGGAAAACTGTATCTTTTGCAAGATTGCTGCGGGAGAAATTCCGTCAAATACTATATATGAGGATGATTCATTCAGGGTGATCTTAGATCTTGGCCCGGCAACTAAGGGACATGCCCTGGTTCTTCCCAAGAACCACTATGCGGATCTTTATGAGATCCCTGAAGACGTACTTGCAGAAGCTGCCAAGGTTGCCAAGAAGGTTGCGGGAACCATGAAGGAGAAGCTTTCATGCGACGGACTTAATCTTGTACAGAACAATGGAGAGGCAGCAGGACAGACTGTTATGCATTTCCATCTTCATATCATCCCGAGATACAAGGATGACGGACAGCACATTTTATGGAAGCCCACAAGCCCTTCACCTGAGGAGCTTACAGCAATCAAAGACACTATCGTAGGAGCTTGACCGGGAGAAGTTATGCGCGAAATACAGGTTTCACAGATCACAGAGACAGTTAAAAAGCTTTGCATAGAAGCCAATCACTTCCTGTCAAAGGACATGGAGGATGCTCTTATAAATGCTCAGCAGGCTGAGGAGTCGGAGCTGGGCAAAAAGATATTCGCTCAGCTCAGGGAGAATCTCGATATCGCCGGAAAAGACATGATCCCTATCTGTCAGGACACCGGAATGGCCGTGCTCTTTGTAAAGGTAGGACAGGAAGTGCATTTTGTGGGCGGAAATCTTACGGATGCGATAAATGAAGGTGTAAGAGAGGGATATACTGAAGGCTTTTTGCGTAAGTCTGTAGTATCGGATCCTCTTATAAGAAAGAACACCGGAGACAATACACCTGCGATCATCCATTATGAGATAGTGCCCGGTGACAAGGTTGAGATCACATGCGCGCCCAAGGGATTTGGAAGCGAGAACATGAGCAGGGTATTCATGCTTAAGCCGGCAGATGGCGAAGAGGGTGTTAAGAATGCTATTGTGCAGGCGGTTATGGATGCCGG
>JAFSTR010000072.1 GCA_017445665.1 Butyrivibrio sp.
TGGACAGACTCCTGCCGATGAAGTAGATAAGCTCATAGCAGCACTGGAAAACGGCGCGGATGTTGCTTATGCAAGATATAGTCACAAGCAGCATAACCTCTTCAGAAACTTTGGCACAGCCATGAATGAGTGGATGGCCTCTGTTATGCTTGGAAAACCCAAGGACCTCTATGTTTCCAGCTACTTTGCTGTAAAGAGGTTTGTTGTAAATGAGATGGTGAAGTACGAGAGTTCATATCCTTATGTCATCGGCCTTGTTCTTCGTACAACCAGAAATATAGTAAATGTGGATGTGACCCACAGAAAAAGAGAAGTCGGCCAGAGCGGATACACTCTTGGAAAGCTCTTTGCTCTTTGGATCAACGGCTTTACCGCCTTTAGTATAAAGCCCCTTAGGATTGCCACGTTTACCGGTGCCATATTTGCTGTGCTCGGTATTATATACGGCATTTATACTGTTATAAAGAAGTTTGTCTTACCGGATGTACAGATCGGTTTCTCGGCCCTTATGAGTGCAGTTGTATTCATGGGAGGCGCAATCATGCTGCTTCTTGGAATGATCGGTGAGTATCTCGGAAGACTCTATATTTCACAGAATAAAAATCCACAGTTCGTTATAAGGGAGACTACCCGCGATGAAAATATATAAGGATGCAAAAAGGGCCTGGCTTATGTCAGGCTTGTTTGGCATTTTGGCAAGTGTTTTTTTAATATTCGGATATCAGCTTGAGAGCGGGGATGCGATAAACCTAAGCGATAAGAATGCTTTATCTATTCTTGTCATGTTCATCCTCATCTTCACCATAGATACCAGGTATGTGTGGAGAAACTATGACAGCGCATTAAACGGCGGAAAACTCTTTGGGATAATAAGACTGCCTGAGGGTAAGAGCATAGTGGATGTTTCTCGAAAAGAGTTCTGCATAAACTATCTGTCAATGATAGTCCTAAGCATTCCTGTACTTCTGGCAGAATTTCCGGGATTTTTTGTATATGACGCTCGGGATGAGCTGAACGAGGTGCTTACAAGGTCTTTTACCACCCATCATCCGCTTCTGCACGTGCTGCTGCTGGGAGGTACTATTGCGTTGTTTCACAAGATCTCAGGTTCATGGAACGTGGGGATCTTTGCTTACATATTCCTTCAGATGCTGGTGATCACAGCAATCTTTGCCTACGTAGTGACTTATCTTCAAAAAAGAGGCATTGGAAGGAAATCGAGAGTCCTCTGGATCATCTACTACGGTGCATTTCCTACTATAGTCATGTACACCCTGTGCTCGACTAAGGATGGCCTTTTCTCGGCACTGCTGCTCCTTCTTACGGTATTTCTTATTCAGCTCGTATCAGATCCGGAAGCTTTTTTATCAGACAGGAAAAAGACAGTAGCCTTTGTGCTGACAGCTGTACTGATGCCAATGTTCAGGCACAACGGCTTTTATGCGTACCTGGTGTTTGTGCCCTTTGCTCTTATCTATTTCAGAAAGAGCTTAAAACCTGTTCTGGTTGGAATGCTGACAGCACCTGTGGTTCTATACCTTTTGTTTTCGACTGTTCTGTCTGCTGCCTTAAGCGGCGAAGGTACCCACCATCAGGAAATGCTGACGGTTCCTATAATGCAGCTGGCCAGGGTCTATTCCTATGATGGAGATTCGCTGACTGATCTGGAAAAAGAGATTATAGAAGCCTATATACCGAAGGAGAACCTGAGTAAGTACACTCCGAGAGTCTCTGACATGGTAAAGGTTTATTTTAACAATGAGCTGTATGAGATAAACAGTAAATTTTTTTGGAAGGTCTGGAAGGATCAGCTCATAAAACATCCGCTGACCTACGTAAATGCGTGGCTTCTTACCTCCTACGGCTATTGGTATCCGCCTGCGATCATAAATGTCTACAAGGGAAACACTGTTTACAGCTTCACCTATGAAGACAGTTCCTACTTTGGATATGAAGTAGAACCTCCGGGAGAACGCCATAGCCTCATCCCGGCCATAGATAACCTGTACAGGTATCTTTCAATAGGCACATTTCAGCAGGATGCACCGGTGCTTCACTTGTTCTTCGGCCCGGGACTCTATGTATTTATCTATATGTTTGTTTTTGCCTACAGGCTTTATAAGAAGAGGTTTATCGGAATCCTTCCGTTTATGCCTATGATACTAACGTTTTGCACAGTACTTCTGGGACCGACTTACCTTATCCGCTATGTTTTGTATCTGTGGCTGTGCATTCCGCTTCTTCTTGTGACGGGAAAGAGCACGCATGAGGAAAGCAGAGCGGTTTGATTAAGCTATTCATGTGTGATATCATACTATGATGCAGTATTATGCGAAAAATTGCGATAATGCCAGTAAACATCAAAAGGTTTGGATATGAGAAAAGTAATCAGTAAAAGCAGAGCAATAAAGATTGTTACGCTTATTTTTGCGTTGATCGGAATACTTGCCATTTTCCCGATTAGGGTATTCACCCAGACTCTTGAGACCTCAGGGGGAGGAACAATAGTAGGTGAGACTGAGGGAATCAATTTCGAGAATAACAGGATATATCAGAGCTTCATAGCTCAGTATGACAGACTGAGCTCCGTCGATGTGTATGTGACAAACGTCGATAAGGGAAGATATATGACCACATATCTCTGCGATGAGAACGGAGCAATCCTTCTTGAGACATTTGTGGATACAGAGCCTCTGACAATACCCGGATACGTCAGGATCCCCATGGAGATGAATGTGGAAGTGGGAAAAGAGTATTCGGTGAGATTTGCAGACTGCAGATCCAAGTTTTATCTGGCTCTTGAAGATATTCCGGCAGATTCTGCCTACGTGGGCGATCTGACCTGGAACTATGAAAAAGTAGAGGGAAGACATCTGGCACTTAGGTACAATTACAGGCTGCCCCTCGGAAAAGCTGCTTCCATGGCCATAATACTGGGCATAGCAGCTCTGGCAGCAGTTATTTGCCTTGTGACAGGAAGATACTACAGGAATAATCCCGATAAGGACAAGCTTCTTACCATGGAGAGAGTGCTGGCATACTCAGCAAATCCCGTGGCAGCCGTTGTTTTTGCAACTCTTATGATAATGGTATTCCCGCTGAAGGTCTTTGACTACAGGGCGGTTGACATTGTCTTTTACGAACTGGGGCTTATCATAGCGGCAGCCATAGTGTTTTATGCCATCAACCACAAGGTTATCATTCATACCGAAGGCATTTCCTTCTGGCAGAGCCTTAAGAATGAGGACAGGCTTCAGTACATTCTGATCATGTTCTCCATGGCAATGGCTCTTTGGTATGCTTCCTGCTATATGAATGACCTCTACGACATATTCCACTATCTGTCCGAGAGGCGTATGAGCATATGGCTTATCATCATGCTCCTGTTTACCTTCTCGCTGGGTGAGTTCTTCAATATCTACAACCTGGTATGGACAGTGGGATCGACCATATTCGGAGTCAACTATTATAACCTTCACAAACTGGCTCCGGATGAGAAAGAAGCTGACCTGCAGAATGCTCTTTTAAAGTACAACATTATCATTATCGTTCTTGGGGGTCTGCTGATCCTCAATCTCGTAAGACTCATAGTGCTTAAGATCAGAGAAATGAGGTACGGTGCAGCTCACAGTAAAAAGACTTATGTAGTACCTTCATTTTTCGGAGTGCTCCTTGGAATACTTCTTATCTCTATGGTTATCCTCAGGAACACAAGGCTCTGGGGCATTTACCTGGCAGTGTTTGCGCTGTTTTTGTTTGTGAGATTTGCCGTATGGGAAAAGAAAAACGACTTTTATAAAATTCTTTCCGGCGGCTTTATGATGAACTTTGCCATATCACTGGGCTATTGCTATCTTCACAGATACTTCCCAGGATATGTAAGCGGAAGATTTGCTTTTATCTTCCATACAGTTACCGTTACTGCCGAGTATTTCACCTTTATGGGCGCTGTAGCAACGGTAATGCTTATTGTTAAGATCATTTCACTTCCGTCAGGCACTAAATTGAAAGATATAGCTGTGATAGCCTGGAAGGAAATGGTGCTGTTTGGATTTATCATGTCCTATGCTATATTTACGGTTTCAAGAACAGCTTATCTTGCCATAGCCGTAAGTACACTATTGGTGATCTGTATTGTGATCTCCTATAAGAAAAAGCAGTTCTTCAGGATCGTAGGCGTTTTACTTATATCACTGATACTGAGCTTCCCTGCAGCCTTTACTCTTCAGAGGATCATTCCTACCATGGTGGCTGATCCGGTATTTTATCCCATCGACGATGCGGATGAGTTTATAAGAGGCGGTGCGGATTGGGACAGCACTAACTTTATGTGTGTAGAGAGATTTGTAAATCTCTTTGAGAGCAAGATCTTTGGAATGGATGTGGGAGAGTATCAGTATCCCATGGATCCGTATAACTATGATGTGGACGGAACAGGTGAGCCTTTGTACGATGATTACGGAAGGCCCTGGAACGAGAGCCCTGACAATCCTGCCAATCAGGAGTCAGGTATGATAGATGCACCCGACAGCGATATGCTGCTGGCTTCAAGCACTCTTACAAGAGCGGAAGTTATCATGCTCCTTGATGAACTTGAAGGCTATGTTGATACCTCAAATATCATTGATGTGATCTCAAACGGACGTATATCCATAGCGAAGTCATATCTTCAGCAGCTTAATATGTGGGGACATGAGGAAATGGGAGCAACTCTTTCAAACGGAGAGATCGCTGTTCATGCCCACAATACATTCCTGCAGGTGGCATACGATCACGGAATCCCGGTGGGGATCCTTTACACTATCACTCTGATCGTGGCGCTTGCATCAAGCATCAGATACTATAGCAGAAACAGGGAAAATGAGCCGCTTTCACTTATCACCTGTGCAGTGGTGATAGGATTCTTTGTTGCGGGACTTACCGAGTGGGTGTTCCAGTACTCAAATCCAATGACAGTAGCCCTTATGATCGCCCTTGTTCCGCTTACCTATAAGGTAAAAGAGAAATGAATAAGAAAAAAGAACCTTTTAACTATGCAAAACTTTATAGAAGGATAGTACTCATCATCTATGACATCTTAATGGTGATCATGGCCAGCTATGTGGCAATCCTTATGAGATATGAGTTCAGGTTTGGTGATATACCCGAGCACTTCTTAAACCCGGTAACAACCTTCCTGCCCATAAACATAATACTCACGCTGGTCATCTTCTACCTGTTTAAGCTCTATGACAGTCTCTGGGCTTATGCGGGTGAAAGAGAGATGCAGAACCTTGTAATGGCTTGTGTTATATCAGGTGTTATCAACGCCATCGGACTTCAGTTTTTTAAGTCACATACACAGCCGGTTCCGCAGAGCTATTACTTCCTGTACACATTCCTGTTGATCACTGCGATCTTTGTCAGCCGTTTCTCATACCGCTTCTTCAGGAGCAGGAAACACATGGCTGAGAACCGCAACAACAGTAAGGCAGTGATGATCATAGGAGCAGGTGAAGCTGCCAATATCATCATCAAGGATATCCTTACCAGCAATTATTCCACCATGTCCATCAAGTGCATCATCGATGATGACGCCAACAAGTGGGGCAAATATATCCAGGGTATCCGTGTTGTAGGCGGAAGAGAGAAGATCGAGGAGTGTGCCGATCTCTATGACATAGATGAGATCATAGTAGCCATCCCTTCTGTATCAAGAGCAGAACTCAGGAAGATCCTGGATATCTGTAAGAACACCAACTGTAAGCTCAGATCCCTTCCTGGAATGTACCAGCTTGTAAACGGAGAGGTCAACGTATCCCGTCTTCGTGACGTCGAGGTAGAGGATCTTCTCGGAAGAGATCCTATCTCAGTAGATATCGATTCAATTGCTGGTTATGTAAAGGGTAAGGTTGTCCTTGTAACCGGCGGAGGCGGATCCATCGGATCGGAGCTCTGCAGACAGATCGCAGGTCACAACCCCAAAACTCTTATCATCGTTGATATATATGAGAATAATGCCTACGAGATACAGCAGGAGCTTAAGTACAAGTACCCTGATATGAATCTTGTGGTGCTTATTGCATCGGTTCGTAACACAGTAAGGATCAACAAGATCTTTGAACAGTACAAGCCTGATATCGTATATCATGCAGCAGCGCACAAACATGTTCCTCTTATGGAGGACAGCCCGAATGAGGCTATCAAGAACAACGTATTCGGAACCTGGAAGACAGCCATGGCTGCAGCGACTAACGGAGCCAAGAAGTTTGTCATGATCTCCACGGATAAGGCTGTTAATCCCACCAACATTATGGGAGCCAGCAAGAGAATCTGCGAGATGATCGTACAGACCTTCAACAAGCACTATGACACGGAATTCGTTGCTGTCAGATTCGGCAATGTACTTGGATCAAACGGATCTGTAATCCCGCTCTTTAAAAAGCAGATAGCAGCCGGAGGACCTGTTACAGTAACAGACCCTAACATCATCAGATACTTTATGACTATATCCGAGGCGGTTTCTCTGGTGCTTCAGGCAGGAGCCTTTGCCAAGGGCGGAGAGATCTTTGTCCTTGATATGGGTGAGCCGGTTAAGATCCTGGACCTTGCGGAGAACCTGATAAAGCTCTCAGGCTACAAGGTTGGTGAGGATATAAGGATTGAATTTACAGGACTTCGTCCAGGTGAGAAGCTCTATGAGGAGATGCTCATGGATGAAGAGGGCCTTCAGGATACAGCCAACAAGATGATCCACATCGGTAAGCCCATCGAGATGGATGAGATGAGGTTCTTTTCTCAGCTTGAGAAGCTCAATGTGGCTGCCAGAGAGGAATCCCCTCAGATAAGAGATCTGGTAAAAGAGATCGTTGAGACATATCATCCCGACGTTCACAGATACACAATGACAAGAGAGAGAAAAGAGGCCCTTCAAAAGACCACGGAGGAGATCAATGGAGATTAAACCCTTTGAGAAAAAGATTTACCTCTCATCCCCTACAATGCATGGTGATGAGATCAAATACATACAGGAAGCCTATGATACCAACTGGCTTTCAACTGTCGGCGCCAACATCAATGCAGTAGAAGAGATGATCTGTGACAAGATCGGCTGTAAGAACGCAGTTGGCCTCTCAGCAGGAACAGCAGCACTTCATCTTGCGATAAAGCTTGCGGGTGAGAAGCTCTACGGACAGTCTAAGGTAGGACACGGAGTACTTGAGGGTAAAAAAGTATTCTGTTCCGATATGACCTTTGATGCCACTGTAAACCCTGTTGCTTACGAAGGCGGAGAAGCTGTATTTATCGATACGGAGTATGATACCTGGAACATGGACCCCGTGGCCCTTGAGAAGGCCTTTGAGATCTATCCTGATGTAAAGATGGTAGTAGTTGCGCACCTTTACGGAACTCCCGGTAAGGTTGATGAGATCAGAAGCATCTGTGATAAGCACGGTGCTCTTATTGTAGAAGATGCAGCAGAGTCTTTGGGCGCTACCTACAAAGGTAAGCAGACAGGACTTTTTGGCGATGTCAGCGTTATCTCTTTTAACGGAAACAAGATAATCACCGGCTCAGCAGGAGGTATGCTCCTTACAGACAGCGAAGAGGATGCTCATAAGATCAGGAAGTGGTCAACCCAGTCAAGAGAAGATGCTGCCTGGTATCAGCACGAGGAACTTGGTTATAACTATCGTATGAGCAATGTCATTGCAGGCCTTATCAGAGGCCAGATTCCTCATCTTGAGGAGCACATTGCCCAGAAGAAGGCAATCTACGAGAGATATAAAGAGGGCTTTAAGGATCTTCCTGTTGTGATGAATCCTTTCGATGCAGTAAATTCCGAGCCTAATTTCTGGCTCTCCTGTATGCTCATTGACAAAGATGCCATGTGCAAACAGGTAAGGGGTGAGAAGGACGTGCTCTATGAGACAGAGCCGGGCAAGAGCTGCCCTACAGAAATCCTTGAGACTATCATGAAATACAATGCAGAGGGAAGGCCTATCTGGAAGCCTATGCATATGCAGCCCATCTACCGCATGAACGGCTTTGTTACAAGACAGGGCACTGGAAGAGCCAGAAGCAACGCCTATATTGATGAAGGAACAGTCCTTGATGTTGGAATGGACATCTTTGACAGAGGCCTCTGCCTTCCAAGCGACAACAAGATGACTCCCGAGCAGCAGGATGTGATCATAGAGATCGTTAAGAGGTGTTTTTGAGCAGAGCACTTGCTGAGGTATTGGCGAGCCTAGTGAGAATCCCAGAGCAGAGCACTTGCTGAGGTATAGAACAGAGGAGTTAGAATGTATAGAAATTTCATTAAACGCTTGCTGGACATACTCATATCCCTGATCATCATCGTATGTTTTTGCTGGCTCTACATAATCCTTGCCATCCTGGTCAGGACAAAGCTCGGAAGCCCGGTACTTTTTAAGCAGCCCCGTCCGGGCAAGGACGAGAAGATCTTTAACATGTATAAGTTCAGGACTATGACGGATGAGAAGGACGAAAACGGAAACCTTCTTCCGGACGAAGTGAGGCTCACAGCCTTTGGCAAGAAGCTTCGCTCCACCAGCCTGGATGAGCTTCCGGAGTTTTTCAATATCCTGAAAGGCGACATGAGCTTTATAGGCCCCAGACCCCTTCTGGTGAAATACCTGCCATACTACAACGAGAGGGAGAGACTTCGCCACAGCGTAAGACCGGGGCTTACAGGTTATGCACAGGCACATGGAAGGAATGCAATCTCCTGGGAAAAGAAATTTGAATATGACGTATGGTATGTGGAACATCTTACATTTCTTACTGACATAAAGGTTATCATTGATACAGTAAAGACCGTTCTTTCCCACGACGGAGTAGTTCTGAATGCATTGGAGGACTTCGATGAATACAGAAAGCATCAGCAGGACGCCGATACACAGGCTCCGTGATGATACAATTAAAAACCTCTATGTAAAGCGTGAGGACATGATCCCATACTCATTTGGAGGAAATAAAGCCAGAAAGGCTTTTGGCTTTTTTAAGCAGATAGACAGCGGCGACTACGATTATGTAGTGACTTATGGCAGCAGCCATTCAAACCACTGCAGGGTTATTGCCAATATGGCTGCGGACAGAAAGCTGCCGTGTCTTATAATAGGACCCGATGAGGTTTCCGACAGGACCTATAACAGTGTGATGATGGAAACCTTTGGCGCCAGGATAATGACGGTTCCTGTTTCAGAGGTACACGATACGATCGAGAAGACCCTTGAAGATCTGAAGGCTGAGGGACACAGGCCTTACTTCATCATGGGCGGGGGACATGGAAATATCGGCACTCAGGCCTATGTTGATTGCTACAATGAGATCAAGGCCTACGAGGAAGAAACGGACATAAGATTCGACTATATCTTCTTTGCTTCCGGGACCGGTACAACCCAGGCGGGACTGGTGTGCGGACAGATTCTAAGCGGTGATGACAGGGGAATAGTCGGAATAAGTATTGCCAGGAAGAATCCGGGCGGAAGAAATGTTGTGATCCAGAGCGTTTGTGATTATCTTTATCAAAGGGAGATATCCTTCGACAGAGGAGATGTGAACCAGAAGACGCTTTTCATTGATGACTATACCGGAGAAGGTTATGGCGAAGGAAATGATGAGATCCTGAATACTATCAGGGAGGAACTGATCCTCAACGGAATGCCTCTGGATAGCACTTACACAGCCAAGGCGTTTTTGGGAATGAAGAAATATGTAACAGAACACAGACTTGAGGATAAGAAGATTCTTTTTATCCACACAGGCGGAACTCCACTGTTCTTTGACGATTTAAGCAAACTTGGGAGATGAA
>JAFSTR010000073.1 GCA_017445665.1 Butyrivibrio sp.
GTCAGTGGGGACGTTGGCTTTGGCAGTTTTGGACCCTGGGGACGGAGTCAGTGGCTCATTTTTTCAAAAGCTTGTAATCATCATGTTTTTCTCACAAAAAATGAGCCACTGACTCCGTCCCCAGGGTTCAAAACTGCCAAAGCCAACGTCCCCACTGACACACATGACTCAACCGTTGACTCCGTCGCGGAATTCCACGGGAGTTACGCCGAAGCTCTTCTTGAAGAGCCTTGTAAAATATGAGTAGTTGTCGTAGCCGACCTTCAGGGATATGTCCCTGATGGAGTCGTCTGTCTTCTGGAGGAGCTTGCGCGCAAGGTCGAGGCGCTTTTCTATGATGTAGTTCTTGAAGCTCATTCCCGTTTCTTTTTTAAATATCTTAGTGATGTAGTCAGGAGCAAAGTAGAACATTTCTGATAAATGCTCCCTGCTCATGTCCTCTGTGAAGTGGGCATCAACATACTGAAGAAGTGATGTTACGGAAGTTTCATCGATGTAGATGATGTCCTGGCTCTCGTCAAAGGGCATGGATGCCATGTTTACAAGGCTGTCCAGGACGTCCGGGATGTCGAGAGGTTTTTTGTCAGAGCTTAAAAAGAGCCTTGGTCGGGCGGAAAACTCCTCGGAAAGGGAGTAATAAAGCTCGCTTACAAGAGGGCGGAGAGCTGTCTGATAGGATTCATCCTCAACAGGAATAAGGCCAAAGAGGATATAATCCTCAGCCTGATAGGGAAGAAGGATGCCCTGTGAGATAAAGCTGCTTCCAAAGATCGACTCCATGACAGCTCTTATCCTGATGGCCATCTTGCCTCTGTCATGGCTTAGCTTGTTGCTGCCAAACTGGATCAGGCAGGCAACAAAAGAAGACATCTCATTTATGCCGGGACGAAGCCGGCAGATGTCTGCGAGGAAAGCCTTATAGGTGATGCGGCGGTCAATGAGATAGTCGCACCAGAGCTTTGACAGAGCACTTCCTGTGTCGGGCTCATCGGATGAAACCTCTGCAAGGGCCTGCTTTATGATATTGGTCAGCTCCGGATAATCGATGGGCTTGAGGAAATAGTGAAAGCTCCGGAGTTCGAGAGCTCTTTTGGCATAGGAAAAGTCAGCGTAGTTGGTCAGGAAAATCGCAGGAATGGTATTGCCCTGTTCGCGCAAAATTCCAAGAAGATCAAGACCGCTTCCATGGGGCATGTCGATGTCACTGAGCAAAAGATCTACAGTCTGATTGGACATGATCTCCTGAGCTTTGCCGATGTCGTTTGCGGTAAAGACGGTGGTGATCCCAAGACTCTCCCAATCAATATTCTTTTCAAGGGCCGCGATAACAAAGCGGTCGTCATCTACAAGTAAAATGTTCATTTATTTCCTCATTCAAACTTTGACGGGGATACGAAGGATTATCCTTGCGCCGTGTGGCTCTGAATTACCGACCTGAAGCACGAAGGAATCACCGTACAAAAGCTTAAGCCTTCTGATACAGTTTGTGATACCGATATGGTTTCCGTCGTCGGAGATTATATCCTCGCCGTTTTGTATCTTATCAAGTATTTCGGGATCAAAGCCCTGACCGTTGTCGCTTATGACAATTTCAAGGATATCCCCTGCACCGTCCTCGGCATCAAGAAGCTTTCTGGCCTCAAGCGAGATCTTCAGGCTCTCGCCCTCAGGCGGAGTGGCATGTTTGACGCTGTTCTCCACGAAGGTGATAAGAAGGAGCGGTGGAATATTCAGCTGGTTACAGTCCTTTGGAAGATCTGTCTCGTACTGCGTCGGGCGGGACAGCCTCATATTCTGGATGGAGAGGTAGTCCTCGATATGCGACAGTTCGTTTATGAGCGGAACGAAATTGTTGTTCACCTGGAAAAGATATCTGAAATACCTGGAGGTGAACATAAGCATCTTCTTGGCTGCTTCAATATCGCCAAGGCTCACCATGCTGTCTATGGTGGTGAGGCAGTTTAAGTAGAAGTGGGGCTTTATCTGCTGCTGCAGGAAATGGATCATGAACTTGTTCTTGTCCAGCTCCGCTTCGTAAATATCAATCCTGAGCCTCGTTATCTCGTGAGTCAGATTCTTGAACTGGTCGTTGATCTGGTTCAGCTCCTGCACACGGCTGTCGGTCAGGACCAGCCCCTCACTGTCCTGAAGAGACTCCATCTCTGAGAGACTTTTGGAAAAGATCTTGATAGGAAGAATGACCTTTCTGTAGCTGACCAGGACGTATCCGCCCATGATAAAGGTCAGCATCAGCGCTGCTAAAAAGACGATGAACTGCAAAAAGAACAGTCTTCCGTAATTTCCAAGTGCCAGTGAAGTAATGGCCAGGGTGAAGGGAAGTCCGGCCTTGCTTCCGGGGAAGATCAGTCTGTTGTAGAGATTACCTCTAAAGCCGTCCGGTCCGTTACTTGTCCGGTAAAAGACCTCTCCGCCAGAATTCAGTGCCTCTATAGCGCCATATTCTCCGAGGTTTAAGGAGGAGAGCGGCGATAAGATATCTTCCATTGAAACAAAACAGGAGAATATGCGGTGCTCATAGGTGATGCTGTAGTACAAAAAGGTAGTATCACCAAAAGTACAGGGCACCCAGGTGTAGTTGGTGCCTACATCTGCCTTGATCTTTTCTTTTATCTTTTTGTAGGTCTCGTAATCCACCTTGAGATCGGATGCATTAAAAAAGATATCCTTCTCATCCCAGTAAAAGAAATACATATACTCGGAACCTGTCGAGTACTGCATGTCACTTACCCTGAGGCGCAGGTTGTTGCTGGCTTCTCTGAAATCGCCCATGTGTCCACTTTCGTTAAAGGCATCAAGGATCGGGTCATGGACCACTGTCCATTGGACGAAGTGCTGTATGGCAGAGAGCTTGTGCTCTAATTCATTTTGATAGATGTTTACGCTGCTCTCCAGGGCCAGGTTGTTCTGCTTTCTGATCTCGGAAAAAGAAAACCAGCTGACAACCACAAAAAGTATCACCACCGGAATGGCAAGAAACAGTGTCTTTGTCAGCATCTGAACTACGGGATAAGAGCGCGTTCTTCCGTTATTTTTCATGACTTCATTATATAGAAAAGAGATTTTGATGACTATAGGTTCCAAATACTTTGTCCAAAAAGTGCTACGGGGTGAACGAAAAAGTGCTATTTAAAAAAATCTAAAAAATCTATTATCGATTCATAAACAAAAGGAGAGAGAAATGAATAACAAGTTCCTGAGATTTATCAAAAAGAATTATCAGCTATATCTGCTTCTTTTGCCATCGGCAATACTGCTGTTCTGCTTTGCATATCTTCCGATGGTGGGAATCGTGATCGCCTTTCAGAGTTACTCACCAGCCCTTGGAATTCTGGGAAGCAAGTTTGTGGGTATGAAAAACTTCATGCAGTACTTCAGGTCATACCAGTTTGCGATAACGATCAAGAACACGCTGATACTGAGTGTCTACAGCATACTTGTTGGTTTCCCTCTGCCGATCCTTCTGGCGCTGATGTGCAACCAGATGAAGACGAAGATGTTCAAGAAGGTGTTCCAGGTTGTGACTTACCTTCCGCATTTCATTTCAACCATGGTAATGTGCGGTCTCATACTCATATTCCTGTCACCCTCAAGCGGACTTTTTGCAAATCTGTGGAAGCTCTTTGGAGCAACATTCCCAAACCTCATGGCAAGTGCAGCAAACTTCAAGCATGTGTATGTATGGAGTGATATCTGGCAGCACCTTGGTTGGGATTCCATCATCTACCTGGCAGCCCTTGCGGGGATCGATCCCACATACTACGAGGCAGCTACCGTAGACGGAGCTACCACACTTCAAAAGATAAGATACATCGACATACCAATGATCCTGCCCACAGCAATGGTCCTTCTGATACTCAGAGCCGGAAGCATCCTCGGTATAGGCTTTGAAAAGGTCTTTTTGCTGCAGAATGTACAGAACATCATGAGCAGCGAGATCATATCAACATATGTTTACAAAATGGGTATGCAGAGCATGCAGTACAGCTTATCAACAGCCATCGGCCTGTTCAATACAGTGGTTAACGTGATAGTTCTTTTACTGGTTAACCTGCTGTCAAGGAAGCTTACGGATAACAGCCTGTTCTGATAAAGGGGAGAGACGATGATCAGTAAAAAGAAATTTTCCCAGGACAACGTGGTAAACATAATATTCCACCTGATAGCTGTCCTGATGATAATAGGAGTTCTTTATCCGCTGTGGTTTGTAATAATTGCATCCTTCAGTAATCCTGCGGATGTTGCCAGCGGTAAAGTATGGCTTTGGCCAAAACAATTTGATGTAAGGGGATACCAAAAGCTTTTTGAGCAGAGACAGATCTGGAAGAGCTACTTAAACACTATCCTTTATACATTAGTCGGCACTGCGGTTGCTCTGTTTGTTAATATTACTGCCGGCTATGCTATGTCCAGAAAAGATTTACCCGGAAGAAAATGGATAAACGTTTTCTACATAATCCCAATGTTTGTCAGCGGTGGACTTATCCCGATCTACCTCGTTGTCAAACAGTTTGGCCTCCTTGATAGCTTTCTGGTCATGGTCCTGCCTTTTGCGGTATCCACTTACAACATTATTGTGGCAAGAACTTTTTTTCAAAATTCCCTACCGGAATCGTTGTGGGAGGCAGCCCAGATAGACGGCTGCTCCACAATGAGGTACTTCGTTCAGTTTGCCGTTCCGCTCTCTAAAGCCGTTATTGCGGTTGTGGGACTCTGGACTGCAGTCGGACACTGGAATTCATGGTTCAATGCCCTTATATATCTTCAGAATGAAGACCTGATACCTCTTCAGTTGCTTCTCAGAAGGATCCTCATCGCAAACGAGTCACTTCTCGGAGCTGCAACAGGTACCATGGCACAGGAGCTCAGACAGCTCTCTGACATGATGAAGTACGGATCAATTGTGATTTCTACACTGCCTATTATGATGCTCTACCCGTTTTTACAGAAATACTTCAATCAGGGTGTCATGATTGGAGCAGTGAAGGGATAAATAGTATACAATTATAGTAGTTATGAGAAGGAGAGAGAAAATGCAGAAAAAGTATGGTTTATTGGCTGGCGCACTGGCACTGAGTTTTGCCCTTACTGCTTGCGGAAGTGCAGCAGGTGATACGGCAACTCAGACCGCAACTGCAGATGCAACAAAGGCTCCGGATGCACCTGCAGCTCAGACTGAGAGCGCAGGAGGAGACAATGCTTACGAGGTTGCAACTGTAAGATGGGCTGACTGGGGTGAGGATTACCATCTGGGATTCCCTGACAAGGCTGCAGAGGAAGCAGGGATCAGCCTGACATGGGACACAATCCTTAATTCAGACTGGGCAGACAAGAAGGCAGTTCTTCTTGCTGGCGGAGATCTTCCCGATGCTTTCATGGGATCGATCTGTTTTTCAGAGTCAGATGTTCTCACAAACACAGGATCATTTATTCCGCTTGATGAATATATAGACGAGTATATGCCTAATTTCAAGGCTATCATGGAAGCAGATCCTACAATGAAGGCTCTTGCTACATCAGCTGACGGTCACATTTACGGACTTCCTTCCAAGAAGCCCTGCAGACCTATCGTTGCAAACCAGATGTTCATAAACAAGCAGTGGCTTGATAACCTGGGACTTGAAGTTCCTACAACATATCAGGAATTTGAGGAAGTTCTTACTGCATTCAAGGAGCAGGATGCTAACGGAAACGGTGATCCTAACGATGAGATCCCATTCGGACAGGGCTACGCTGATTCAGTCATGTTCTTCTGCCTGCCTTTCGGAACAACGATTGGTGCTGACGGAACGTACATGATGGCAGTTCAGGATGGAAAGCCTGTTTACCTTCCTGTAACAGAAGGCTACAAAGCAGGTATCGAGTGGATGCATGATTGCTACGCAAAGGGACTTATCGATCCTGAGCTCTTTACAGAAGATTCCTCTATGCGTGATGCAAAGCTCATGAACGAGACACCTATCATTGGTGCGGCTCCCGGATGGACAGCAGATTCAACCTTCGGTGCAAATGCAGGTCAGTATGTTGCTCTTCCCGCTCTTGCAGGTCCTGACGGCAAGCAGTACATCTCATCAGATCCTGAACACTGGAACTACTCAAGATATGAGTTCGTTGTTACCAACAA
>JAFSTR010000074.1 GCA_017445665.1 Butyrivibrio sp.
ACCAGGTACCCCATTCGTCTACTATAAGACCGACCTCGTGTTTCCGGTCATACTTATCCATGATGGCTGTATGCCTTGTGATAAGCTCATCCATATAAAGAGTCTTCTTTAATGTCTTGTAGTATTCGGCAGTATCAAAATCCGTTGCCGATCCCTTATTGGACCAGGATCCCGGAACAGTGTAATAATGCAGAGACAGTCCGTCCATGAAGCCGTGGGATTCTCCGCACTTCTCAAAACACTTTTTCATCACGGTATCGGTCCAGTCATAGTCACCTGAATTAGGACCGCAGGCAACCTTGAAGATAGGCTTAGTACTGTCATAATTTCTCACATAGGTCTGATATCTTCTGTATTCTCCGGCATAATACTCAGGAAGCATGTTTCCGCCGCAGCCCCAGTTTTCATTTCCGACGCCGAAATAATCAACCCTCCAGGGTTTCTCTCTTCCGTTTTCCTTGCGCAGATCAGCCATGGGAGAGATTCCGTCAAAGGTCATGTACTCAACCCACTCACTCATCTCTCTCACGCTTCCGCTTCCCATGTTGCCGTTTATGTATGCCTTGCATCCCAACTGGTCGCACAATTCCATAAACTCATGGGTACCAAAGCTGTTGTCCTCAACAACTCCGCCCCAGTGAGTATTGACCATCTTTTTTCTGTTCTCTTTTTTACCTATACCGTCTTTCCAGTGGTACTCATCAGCAAAGCATCCTCCGGGCCAGCGAAGTACCGGGATCTTTATTTCCTTCAGCGCTTCAACCACATCTTTTCTCATTCCGTTTTTATTCGGAATGTTAGAAGCTTCCCCCACATAGAGACCCTCATAAATACATCTCCCGAGATGCTCGGAAAAATGTCCCTGAAGCTCGGGATTTATATGTCCAACCTCGCGATTTGTATTGATATAAAATTTAGTCATTGTATCATCAACCCTTAACACCACCTAATGTAATGCCCTTTACAAAGTATTTTTGAACAAACGGATACATTATCAGGATCGGCAGAATACCGACTGCTGCCATCGCCATTCTCACAGAGGCAAGCGGAATAGCAGAAAGACCCGCTGTTGTGTTTTGTACATTTGAACTTGATTGCGACAAGAACTGTATATTCTGCATCATCCTGTTCAAGAGGTTCTGAACAGAATAAAGATCTGTCCTTTTTGTGATATAAATATAGCCGTTCATCCAGTCATTCCAATATGCAATTCCCGCAAAAAGTGCAACGGTCGCAAGGATCGGCGTGGATAAAGGAAGTACTATATTCAGAAAAGTCTTTGTTTCTCCCGCTCCGTCTATATATGCAGCATCAAGTATCTCGCTCGGAATGCTGGATACAAAATAGGATTTCATGAGCATGATATTGAAGGCATTCATAAGAAGACCCGGGAACAAAAGCGCTGCAAATGTGTTCTTAATGTTGAACACATTTGTGTATATCATGTAAGTAGGTACCAGTCCTCCGTTGAACAGCATGGAGAACACTATAAGAAAAGTGATGATCCCGCGCCCCGGGAGATCCTTTTTTGAGATCGCATAAGCCAGCATCGTTGTGATGGACAGCGATAAAAGAGTTCCGACAAATGTCAGCACTATAGAAACTCCGTATGCTCTTATAACTGAATTGCCCGTGCTGAAAATATACTCATAAGCGTACAGTGACCACTTCTGTGGCCAGAACTTATACCCCTGCGCGATAAGCAGATCATTGTCAGTAAAAGAGCTTACAACCATAAGTATCATTGGCAGGATAGCAGAAACTGACAAAAGTATTAAAACAGCATGTGCAACAATTTGAAATTTTTTCTCGTCTTTCATCTCTGCTCCCCTTAAAATAACGCACTGTCTTTATCAATTCTGCGAACCAGAAAATTAGCCCCAAGGATAAGAACAAAGCCAACCATGGACTGGTACAATCCGGCAGCTGAAGCCATCGACATATTGCCGAGCTCTAACAGTCCTCTGTATACATAAGTATCAATTGTATTGGTCACAGCAAACAGCGCTCCCTGATTCTGAGGCACCTGATAAAACAGTCCAAAATCAGAATAGAAGATCCTGCCGATTGCCAGAAGGGTCAGCATGATCACAGTTGGCTTAAGAAGCGGAATGGTTATCTTCCTTACCTGCATCCACTTACTCGCACCGTCAATCTGTGCAGACTCATATATCCCCCTGTCGATTCCGAGAATTGTGGAAATATAGATGATCGAATTGTATCCGACAACTTTCCATGCATTTACAAATGTAAGAAGGAACGGCCAGTATTTCTTTTCCATATACCAGTTCACAGGCTCTTTTCCCAGCAAAGGAAGCAGTGTATTGTTGAGAAATCCGTTATCTGTAGACAAAAAGCCATAGACCAGATAACTTACGATTACCATGGATATCATGTATGGCAGAAGTATCAGACACTGATAGACCTTCTTCATCCTCGAAGTCATTTCAGCAAGCAGGATTGCCACAAATATGGCAAGGATAGTATTTACTATTATGAAAACCACGTTGTAGCAGATCGTGTTTCTGGTAATAATGTATGCGTCTTTTGTTGTAAATAAATATTTGAAATTCTTAAGGCCCACAAAATCAGAGCCGAATATTCCCTTCTTGGCGTTATACTTCTTGAACGCAAGCACAAGTCCCGGAAGCGGCATATAGTTGTTTATAAAAAGATATACAAGCCCCGGCAGCGCCATGATATATAAGGGAATATAACGAATCAGTCTTCTCTTTAAGTTTTTCTTTTCACTCATTCCGACACCATCTTTTTAGTATAAGAGCCAGCTGCATTAAGAGCTGGCTCTTGTTTGTCATTATTTAATGCCGTTTGCCTCAGCCCATTCTGTCAAAGCTGCCTGCTTGGCATTCATGTATTCCTCAAGTCCTGCTGCATAGAGCGCATCGTTGAGCTGCTTAAGTCCTGTCTCAGGATCTGTAAATCCGTAAACAACCTGAGGTCCGAACTCCTCGTATGCATTCTGCAGTGCAGTGTACTCAGCTACATATTCACTGTTATCCCAGGTAAATCCGAGAGCTTTTGACTTAACAGGGCACTCGTCGTTGAATGCTGCTGTCTGCTCACCGACATCTACAGGATCTCCTTCCCATACATGAGCTGCATACTGGTTAGGCATGAGCCAGAGAACGTTAGGATAATACTCGGAGTTGTCTGCGTTGATTCCGTCAGGCCATTTGATGGATGTGTCTGAATTAACAACATACTCAACACCTTCCTGTCCCCAGCATGCAAGGTTTGCAACAACCGGGTCAGTATAAAGAGCGTTCAGAACCTGCATAGCTGCGATCGGATCCTCTGTAGCCTGGTTCATGCACCAGGGGAATGCTGATACAGCTGATGAAGACATAAAGCTCTCTCCGACATCGAAGATAGTCATATCTCTTCCGCACTCACCGTTGATCTGATTCTGGTAAGCAGGCTTAGCCTGTGACATCATTGCCATGTAAGAACCGGACTTGATCCTTGCAGAAGCACCTGTCTTGTCGCTCATAGCATCGCCTGAGATATAGCCTGCCTGATTCCACTTGTAAGCTCTCTCTGCCCACTCTTTAAACAGATCAGACTCATAAACATTCTTGATCTCAAGGCTGTTTGAAGGATCCAGAAGTGTTCCGTAGTAGTCGCCTGCGATATTGTCTACGCAGCTGCCCTGTGTAAGAAGGTTGTCCTGTGTTGAATAAACAGTCTTGTCAGGGAAAGCAGCGTGGATAGCTGCAAACATCTCATCTACGTCATCCCAGGTAGCCTTATAGTATCCAAGGTCATCCTTGGAGAACTTAGTAAGGTCAACGCCCGCACCCTCAAGGTACTCGGTTCCGATAAGGATCGTAGCTGTCTGGATCGCATAATCCTTGATAGGTGGAACGCCGTGAAGAACGCCGTCTACTCTGCATGCATCCAGATACTCAGGTCTGATCATGGCCTTGAGCTCACTTCCGTATGTATCCAAAAGTCCGTTTTCCTCAAGGTCTGCTGTATATCCGTTGTTAACACAGGTCATGTATCCGGGACCACATGTTGAGAACAGATCCACCTGCTCGCCTGAAGAAAGCATAAGCTTGATATCCTCTGTGTACGCTGCTGAATCAATGATCAGAAGTTCCACGTCAAGTCCGAGAGTCTCTCTTGTGTGCTTGCTGATCTCTTCATTGACTCTCTCAAGTCCTGCCGGTGCACCGGTCCAGTCAAAGAAGGAAACAACAACCTTCTGATACTCCCCGCTCTTTTCAGCTTCTGCCTTTCTCGCATCAATCGCTGCCCGGGCTGCATCTGCGTCTACAGCCGCATCACTCTGTGCGCTGTCACTTGCAGCAGATGTCTCTTTTGCTCCGGTGTCTGCAGCAGGTGTTGCATCTGCAGGTGCTGCTTCCTGGCTGCCACAACCCACAAGGGCTGTCATTGCCATAGATGTTGCAATACCCATAGCCAATAAACTTTTTTTGATACCCATTTGTTCATCCTCCTATGAAAAATTGGTGTAACGTTTTACTCTTTGTATTTGTATTATATTTTCTTGGAAAATTATAGTCAATAGTCAATATCATCTATATGATTTTAAATTATTTTATGCATTTTGCACATATAAAGTTGTAATATTGCAGAAACGTTACACTTGAGAGCATAAAAAATGCTGTCGCAAAGACAGTTTCTTGCGACAGCAACTATTAAGCGGATCCTTATTATATTTTCTGTACCGAGTTTCTCTCGATGAGTTTTCCCGGAATTCTGACCTCCAGATCATCCTCATCTTCGGCATCTTTTTTCTCACATTTGTTTATAACCCAGGAAACAGCAGCACTTCCCATCTCTTCAAGCGACAACGAAACAGTTGTGAGCGTAGGATAAAGAAGCTGTGAGACCTCATGGT
>JAFSTR010000075.1 GCA_017445665.1 Butyrivibrio sp.
AGCCGCGATATGTCAAAAGCCATCTCCGCCTCCGAAAAACAACAAAATTTAGTATTATCAATATCAATTATACACTATATCTTTACACTTATGCACTTTTCTTAATATACTAATGTTGTCAGGAAATCGTAAATACCTAAAGAGGGATCACCATGGAAAGCAAGAGTTTTTCATTTGACAGTCTCAGACACAGGTTCAGATACAACTTAAAACAGCTCATGGATTTTGAAACAGATCCGTCGGTTGTCCGGCAAAAGTCAAGGATCTCAATGATCCTTATTTTGGGATTCATCGTCTACGCGCTCATCACCATATATCCCAGCATCAAGAACGGCTACTATCACGGTGTGGTAACGAATATCTCCATTGTTGTACTATTTCTTTTCACCATACTACATCTGAAAATGTTCAAAAGCCACACGGCCACTACAATTATGACCACCTACGTGCTGAGCGTCATACTGTTTTTCCACTTTATCATGGAGGTGGACTGGTCAATGGGAATGGACGCTTTCTGGCTCTTTATCCTGATCACGCCCTTCATAACCGACTATCTGGCCGGCGCCATTTACGGATCCATCGCTGCGTATGCCGGACTTGTCCTCAGTTACGTGTGCTTCCAGACGCCGATTCTGAACTACCTTCAGCCCTACGGCGATAACATGGTAGACTGGTACACGGTCATCTACTTTGTGACCATGATCGCTGCGGCGGTCATTTCCTACGAGCTGACGGCATATCAGATTGATAAAAAGACATCTGACGAGAAAATCGCATATTACCAGGCCGAGCGCACCGGGCGTCTTAAGAAGCTCCTCTCTATCTACGAGAGCAACGAACAGACCATCCGCAAGTACAAGCACGACATCAGGCACTTCAACCGAGTACTGGCGGGCTTTATCCAGAACAAGGAGTACGACAAAGCCGCATCCTACCTGCAGGAATTCGATTCCATGTTAGAGGGCGTCACAGCGGTTTCTTTCTGCGAGAACATCATCGTCAACGAGCTTTTGACCATCTACGCCAGCCAGTGTCAGAAGCTTGGATTCAAGCCAAGGATCAAGGCCAATGTGCCTGAGCGTTTCGCAATCGAAGAAACAGACCTTACATCACTTGTGGCCAACGCCCTGGAGAATGCCGTAGAGGCCCAGTCTCAGCTGGATCAGGACAAAAGAGCTCTTCAGGTGGAAATCTCTTTTGACGGGCGAAAGCTAAAACTCATGACCAAGAACCCCACCGGAAGGGAAATCTCTTTTAAGGAAAACGGACTTCCTGTCAGCACAAGACCTGTCCAGAGCGGCATCGGAACTGCGCAGATCAAGGCAATCGCGGAGAAGTACGGAGGAGTTGCAAGCTTCAGCCAGGAAGACGGGATGTTTGTGGTGAAGGCTGTTTTGACGTGTATTTAAAAGAGCACCCTGCCAGCATTCATTCGCCGGCAAGATGCTCTTTAATTTTATCTTTTATTCGATTCTCAACGATCTCAGCAATCTCAGTTGTCTTCATGCCCTTATAATCGTCATAATAAATTGGATCAAGGTAGTAAACATAGGTTGTCACCGGCCCCCTGTGAGGGCTGTTGTAAACCTTATAGGAGTCGATCAGCGCCACTGGAACAATGGGTGCCTTGGCCATCTGGGCCAGCTTAAAACTACCGGCTTTGAAATGCTCTACGATATTTCTGTTATCTTCCTTATAACCACCTTCAGGGAAAAGAATGTATTTCTTCCCCTCAGTCTGTATCTCTTTTGCCATCTCCTGAAATACCCTAAGGGTCTGACGAAGATCATCGAGGATGATGGACTTTCCGTCAACAAGTGCAAGAAACTCAGCCACCAGTATGATGTGAGCCTTGGCCTCGTCCATTACAAAGGACAGGGGCTTTTTGTGAACGGAGAAAATTCCGGGGACATCGTACTTGCCCTGATGATTGGGGTAAAGAATGTAGCCGCCCTCCTTGGGGAGCTTGTCCTCACCAAAGCAAATGGTCCTGTAGCCGGAGGACTTGTTCATCTTATCGACCATGATCCGGGCTATGGCATAGCGCTCTTCAATGCTGTGGCGCTCCGGATGTCTCATCCAGATCCTGGCCTTGATCACATAGTAGATGATCCTGTGCATGTTTATTAGAATTGTTTTTATGTAATTGGTCATGAAATCAAATTACCTCCAGGGCAGCGAAAAGAGACTTAAATCCGTACTTTTCGAACTGCTCTCCGGCCTTTTCTTTATTAATATTAAGCTTGAAGTCATCCAGGTTGTCAGTTATCGGATAATCCCTGCGGATCTGAGCAAGGTCTTTTGACAAAAAAGCCATATCGCGATACTGGGTCAGCGCCTTAAGGGGGCTGCGGGTAATGCCCAGGTCTTCCTTCCAGGATGTGGCAAGAGCCTTTAAGTCCTTGTCAGTAGGGCAGGCGTCGATTGCCTCGTAAATGCCCTCAACCGTGTTATAGTGCGCCAGAAGCGGGATCGCGGCGCTGCTCACGCCCTTGACTCCGGGGATGTTGTCGCTGGAGTCGCCCTGGATACCCTTGAGATCAGGAATCTGTTCGGGACGCACACCATACTCCTTAAGGCACAGGTCGGGAGTCACTTCAAAAGCCTTATCAGGAAGGCCAACCAGTTTCTTATCCCAGCCAAACTCCGCGCCGTACTTGGCCTGAAGCTCGTCTGCTGTCTCCTGCTTGGTCTGGATCAGCCACACTCTCGTGTAGTCACTGACCAGCTGAAGATAGTCGTGATCCTTCGTTATTATATAGGAAGGGATCTGTTTTTCAAACTTGGTTGCAACGCTGCCCACAATGTCGTCAGCCTCAAAGCGGTCGTCGAACATAACGGGAAGCCCAAGCTCTTTTAACATATCCTCCATATTCGCAAATTGCTCTTTAAGAGGCTGCGGGGTATCACCACGATTGCCCTTGTAATCCGCGTATTTCTCGCGTCTGAAGGTGTCCCTTGTGGTATCGAAGGCGAACATCATATGCGTCGGCTTCTGCTCTGCAATGATCTTCAGGATTGTGCGCATCATGCCGTACATCGCGTTGGTGTACTGGCCCTGTTCGTTGTGCATGATCTGGCTGTATAGTTTTTCTTTCTTATCCGGATCCTTCTCGAAAAGCAGCGCTTTGGGGAGGTTTCCGTAGTAATTGGTAACCAACATTGAACTGCCGTCGATGAGGATGAATTTGTTGTTGCTTCCTGTGGTCATTATATAAGGTCCTTACTTTGCATAATATATCATCTTATTATAAAGAAAATGCCGGTACATTGGCAAGATGTACCGGCGTTTAGGTAGGAGATTTCTTATGACTATTCGTTTAACCATAGTGACTTGGCATTGCCACTCGGTATAGTCTGAGCCTTACAGCTTGGCAGGCCGTTTGGCTCTTTGTTGTTTCTTTGTGTTAGCTATTGCTAACATGGTTATATTAGCATATGCTAACACGGATTGCAATACTTTTTTTTAAATCAAAAGAACAAGCAGCCCAATGAGTAGCCACTTGTTCCAATGTTTTTGTGTCAATTTTCAAATATTCAGATGCTATCAAGAATCAACGGGTTGAGGGACGATTGCCGGTTAAGCAATCATTGCATATCTTGACGCATAGCCACGGGCTTATAGGCGATTGCCTATGCTGAAGCTCCGACTGATACATGCCGTATAAGCATGCAGATCGTGGCACTTATGTGCCACAAATGGTGAATAACCCTTTGACAAGCCATCCACCCGCACATTCACAATCACTAGATGAGACGCTATCGACAGGCCGGCTGTGCAAACCGAAACCGTGATGCTAAGCCCGGAGCTTTCAGGGAGAATTCCGACAGTGATGCTCCGGCAGATCTGCGCCGCTTGGCGCAAAGGGAAATATATCATAGGGGTATATGGCTGTTCAATATAAAATCATCAAAAATACGGTTTATTTGTAACTAATTTCTTTAAATCAGAAATATCCTTTGGAAAAAAGTTTCATAAAAATGGCTGAATCCCACACAAATCCTCACGGTATAATCGCATACAATTCTGCAAATTGATGATAAAAACAGATTTATAAATTGTACTATTTTATCTGAAATTTCCACACAATTTTTAATTTTCAGTATATACACGTAAAAATGTCGCAAAAAAAGACCCTCATCCGCCAGGATGAAGGTCAAAACATGGTCTGTATTATTCAGTAGTCTTCAGTCAAATATATCTTCGCCAAATCTCACTCTGGCATGGGCTTTAATGGCTTCTACGCACTTATCAAAGCCGAGTTTACTGCTGTCAAGGCAGAGATCATAGTTCATTGCATCGGTCCATTTCTGGCCGGTGTGATGCTCATAGTAATCAGCGCGGTACTTATCTTCCTTGGCCATGAATTTCTCAAGTTCCGGCAGTGGAAGGCTCTTTACCTTGGCTGCCTGCTCTACAAGGAAGTCATGTGGCGCATGGACAAAGACACTGAGGACATTGTCATAGTCCTTCAGAACAAAATCCGCTGCTCTACCGACGATGACACAGCTTGTGGTCTCTGCGAGCTTCTTGATGACCTTGGCCTGGAAGTTAAAGAGATTGGATTCAGATGTAAATTCCTTGCTCTCAGGTCCGATGATCTCGCCTTTGTAGACATTTATCGGCATTCTGAAAAATCCGTTGTTCCTTAGCTTCTCATCTGTCTCGAGGAAAAGACTCTCATTGATCCCGCTCTCCTCTGAAGCAAGATGGATCAGTTCATGGTCATAATAGTGTATACCCAGATCATTGGCCAGCATCTCTCCGACAGTTCTTCCACCGCTTCCGTACTGACGCGCAATTGTGATGACGATATTTCTTTTCAAGGCTCTGTGTTCCTCCCCGTTTGATGAATTACCTTATATGTTAATTCTAATACCTTCTAATAAGATTATACTTCTAATTCCATTGCAAATACAGTATTCTTCTCTATTCCTGCTCAATTTCTTGGTTGGGTTGATGATTGCGTCATAACGATCGTCAATATACTGTATGCCGTCAAAAACAGTCATGCTAAAATCAACTTTTCCCCAAAAACATGTTTTCGATTTTGCCCCTGTCATGCTATTTTCATTTTCTTCTAAATTGCATGACTTTATTTCCGGAAAAATACACGCAAATACTTTATTTCTGCTCTGCGCATGACTCAAAAGTCATGCCATTTTTGAAAAGTATTAAATAGCATGATTTTATTTTTGAAAAAAGACATGCCGAAAACCAAAAAGCCTATTTAGCATGACTCCAAGGCAATATCGTGGGCGTACGTGGGTATTCCAGCAGCAAAATGTGTCCACAAACACACAAATCAAGTCTGCAAACACGTAACTCCCTGTCTACTGTCGTAAATCCATGCACACATACACATGCCTGCCCCGCTTAGTGACCATCCCGTACAAATAATTAAGGATGCAAGGGACAGTACGCTGAGCGCCGCTTTTTGGCGCTCGGGCAGCCCTTGCATCCTTTATTATTCGTACTACAATATGCTAATCTGCGGGGCAGATCTATGAGTCAAACTGAAACGTCCCAATGTCATTTAGATAGTAGAATTCTTGATAACAGTATATTATTATAAAACATGATAAATCCAAGCAAAATATATCCAGTTCTCGGGTTTACGGTCAAAAATCTTATTTTTGAAAAAGGCAAACAGACGGTCATCA
>JAFSTR010000076.1 GCA_017445665.1 Butyrivibrio sp.
TGCTCCTTGTATCAACCAGGGTCTTAAGGCCGGCATGAACAAGGTTATGGATGAGGAGAAGAAGGCTGTAGCTACAGGATACTGGGATATGTTCAGATTCAATCCTCAGGCAGAGAACAAGTTCACTCTTGATTCTAAGCCTGCTACAGAGGACTTCCAGAGCTTCCTTGACGGTGAGGTTAGATACCTTTCACTTAAGCTCAAGAATCCTGAGAGAGCTGCTAAGCTCAATGCTGCTGCTGCAGAGCACGCTAAGGAGCACAGAGCTTATCTCGAGAAGCTTGTTACTCTTTACGGCAAAGACTGATCTGAATAGATCATCTACGGTATAAGTATATGAAAAAGGCCATGAGACAGAAAATGTCTCATGGCCTTGATTTTTTAATAAAAAAATCCCCCGGATTCAAAAACCTTTCGACGAAGTTAAGCGACCAGCATTGAGGAGAAAGGTTTTTGAATCCGGGGGATTGTCTTATTAAATTTTCGAAAGTGTCTGAACTGCGTTGTCCTTGATGACTACAGTGTAGTGTTCTGCAAGATAGTGCTCATCTGCTGTATTGCCTATCTCTGTCTGACCGTACTCGGTAAGAAGAGAGCAGATGTTGGCAAATACTGCACTGTCGATGTCTCCCTGATGTAATATCAGGTAATACTTACCTTTTGCTTCGTTCTTGTAAAGAGTGTTGACTCCACAGAACTTGCGATTAACTATTGCTGCGAATTTAGTAACCTCGTGAAGGGAATTGAATGAAAAGATTCTTGATCCCTTCCTGCTTGGAAGGCCTTTCTTTTTGGGGCCTGCTGTTTTCTCTTTGACCTTTTTGGAATCTGACTGAGCTCCCTGGAACGGAGAGTCTATGAAGTCGTTCATGTTGCTGTGCTGAAGTCTCTTGAAAAGACTCATGACGTCTTCTTCATCTTCCTCATCATCCTCTTCGTAATCGTATTCCTCATCCTCATACTCTTCATCCTCGTCCTCTTCGTGAACTGAAGGGGCGAAATTGGAGAATCTGGTATCAAGTTCATCCGGATCCTCAACCTTGGTGATGATAAGGACAATACATTCTGAGTTGATGGGAATAGCCTCGATCATGATCGGTGTATCTTCGGCGTCGAATCCAAACTCTATATTTGCCTGCTGCATCATGTCCTGGAAAAGCTCTTTAGCCTTATCCGTTCCATATGCAAGCTCTGTAATCTTGAGGTCTCTCTTCGCAAGGTCATCTCTGGTAAGTGTACATCTGATCTGGTGATCATTGACTCTTTCAATCTTCATGATGCATACCTCCTCTCCTGACTTTGGAATACATAGATATTAAGTGCATAATATTACTATGTCAATAGGTATATCGTCAATTTTTGGGTAAAAACCCACCATCTACATAAAATCTTAAGAATTCTACAAAAAATCTTAAGAAATTTCGATGGGAAATCTTAAGATTTTGCTGTTATCATTGTTACTTGTGAGGCGCTCCTGCGAGACTTAAGTCCGGAAAGGAGGCTTGATAGGGAAATTTTAGACTTCTATTATTCTAATTTCTTACCGGAAGGTAAGATGTCTTAGTAGTTTCAACTATGATTCCCCTAAGAACAAACAACAAAATTCGAACAAAACAAAATCTATTTTCTTAATTAAATTATACCATATTTTGTGCAAATCAAGATATGAAGTGGTAGGATTTGTGGTCGAGCGCCTCAAGACATTAATATATGTCAAAAGAAAAATCGGATATTGAGACAGGTCATTTGAGGAATTTATCACGGTATGAGCCTTTTGGGAATTCATTATCCGAAAAAGTGAAAGACAAGTACGTAATAACAATCAACCTTTAGTATATGGACCCCACCATGCATAGGAATTTGAAAGGTTATATAGATTGTTCACAGGTTACGGGTACTTTCATTGATGACGTAAACTTAATAGTCTGCTATAATATAGGGCGATTGTAAAGGAGCTAGGATATGAAGAAAAAGGTAATTCCGGCGATTATTATAATCGTCCTTATTTTTATTTTTGCAGGTATTTATGTGGGACAGGAGTTTCTCAAGAAGTATTCCTACAGTACCGAGAAGGCAGATCTTGATGCTTATTTCGGAGTAGAGGGTGAGAACGATGTTCCTATTATATTGGGCAATGAGCGTATTGAAGAGCACGCTAAGCTCTTTGATGGTTACTACTACATGGATTTTGCTTCAGTTCAGAAGTATCTCAACGACAGATTCTATTATGGTGTTGAGGACGGAACACTTCTGTACACAACACCTACAGCGGTCATCACAAATGTGATCGGAACAAACGCCTGGTCAGATTCTGAGGGCGGAGGTGCTGAAGAGAGCTACGTTATTTCCCGCCTTGAAGGAGATACTCTCTATGTAGCTCTTGAGTATGTTAAGAAGTATGCCAACTTTGACTACGAAGGCTTTGATAACCCCAATCACATGCAGCTCACTACCAGCTGGGAAGATGAGCAGGTGGCAACCATTGCCAAGAACACTCAGATCCGTTTACGTGGCGGAGTAAAGAGCGAGATCCTAAAAGAGGTCCAGAAGGGCGACACAGTGATCGTCCTTGAAGAACTTGAGAACTGGTCCAAGGTTAAGAGCGCAGATTCCTTCATTGGATATGTGGAGAACAAGAGACTTAAGGATATTACAACCAAGAGTCCTATTCCTGTTGAGGATTATGTGGAACCTGTATTTGAAGGCATTTCCAAGGATGGCATGGTCAATGCCGGATTCCACAATATCGGTGGAGTTGGCGGTAATGACACTATCACAGACGTGATTTCAGGTGCCAAGAGCCTTAATGTTATCTGCCCTACCTGGCTTGCAGTAACAAGTAACGACGGTCAGCTCAGAAGTTTTGCAACTTCTTCTTATGTAAATACAGCGCACAACAACGGCATCGATGTCTGGGTGCTTTTGGATAACTTCACGGGAGGAAGCGAAGTTTCAACCCATGAGTTTCTCTCACATGCCTCCAGCAGAGCTGCCATCATCAGCAAGGCGGTTGAGGAGACACTGGCAGTCGGAGCGGACGGTATAAACCTTGACTTTGAGCTTGTTGCTTCAGAGGACGGTCAGTCTTTTGTCCAGTTCATGCGAGAGCTGTCCATTGCCTGCAGAAAGGCCGGACTGGTATTCTCAGTTGATAACTATGTGCCCATGAACTTCAACGACCACTATGATCTTGAGGAGCAGGGAGTTTTTGCGGACTACGTGATAATCATGGGATATGATGAGCACTACGGCGGATCACAGGAAGCCGGATCTGTAGCTTCTCTTGGCTATGTTGAGAACGGTATCATCAAAACCCTTGAGGATGTTCCCGCAAACAAGATAATAAATGCAGTTCCTTTCTATACCAGGATCTGGCGCACAGCTGACGGCAAGGTTTCCAGCGAGGCAGTTTCAATGAAGATTGCCAAGGAGTTCATTGCAAACCATAACATCGATATGCAGTGGAATGCAGAGGCCGGACAGAATTATGGTGAGTTCACCACATCAGATGGTGTTCTCACACAGATCTGGATGGAGGATGAGACATCCATCGGACAGAAGATAGACTCAATGAGAGCAAATGGCATCGCAGGTATCGCAGAGTGGTCGCTTGGAATGGAGACCCCTGAAATCTGGGATCTCATTGCTGCGTATGTAGGTGGCTGATAGGAAATATGAATACAGAGCTTTACAAGATAGATGAACATAATATAGATGCTTCGGCAAAAGAGATCCTGGAAAAAGCCGGACGCATAATTAAAGAGGGTGGTCTTGTGGCCTTCCCCACCGAGACGGTTTACGGACTTGGGGGAGATGCCTTAAATCCTGAGTCGTCCAGAAAGATCTATGCAGCTAAGGGACGTCCTTCCGACAATCCTCTCATAGTGCACGTTGCGTCAATGGAGGATGTTGAGGCAATCGTAAAAGAGGTTCCGCAGGCTGCCTACAAGCTGGCAGAGGCTTTTTGGCCCGGACCCCTTACCATGATAATTAACAAGAACGACAAGGTCCCGCATGAAACTACAGGAGGCCTTGATACAGTAGCAATCCGTATGCCGAACAATGAGATCGCGCTTGAACTTATAAGACAGTCAGGCGGATACATTGCAGCACCAAGTGCCAATACCTCGGGCCGTCCGAGCCCTACGGTTGCCAGGTACTGCGAAGAGGACCTTTCAGGCAAGATTGAGATGATAATCGACGGTGGTCAGGTCGGCATAGGCCTTGAATCCACGATTGTAGATCTTACTTCCGATGAGCCCATGATCCTTCGCCCCGGCTACATCACGCAGGATATGTTAAAAGACATCCTGGGGCAGGTAACAATTGACAGGACTATAATAGATGCTTCTTCTACCCAGAAGCCCAAGGCTCCGGGAATGAAGTACAGGCACTATGCCCCTAAGGGCAGCCTTGCCATTGTTCAGGGCAATCAGAAGGACGTTGTGGACTATATAAATGCCAGGGCAAAAGAGGTTATGGCAGAGGGCAAGAGAGTCGGTATCATCGGAACGGATGCGACCAGGGATCTGTACAGCGCAGATGTGATTAAGAGCGTCGGCAACAGAGAGGACGAGGCGTCCATCGCCCATGAGCTCTTCAAGGTACTCAGGGAATTTGATGATGAGAATATTGATGTTATGTTCTCAGAGTCTTTTGACGAGAGCGGAATAGGCCAGGCAATAATGAACAGGCTTTTGAAGGCAGCAGGCCATAATGTTATAATACTTTAGGAGAGGAAGGATTAGGACAATGATAGCAATTGCAAGTGATCACGGCGGATTCGATCTTAAGGAATCTGTTAAGAAGCACCTCGCAGAAAGAGGCATGGAGGTCAAGGATTTCGGAACTTACGACAAGAATTCCTGTGACTATCCGGATTTTGGAAGAGCAGCAGCTGAGGCTGTAGCAGCAGGTGAATGTGAGAAGGGAATCGTTATCTGCACCACAGGTATCGGAATCTCCATCGTTGCCAACAAGGTACCGGGGATCAGATGTGCTCTTTGCAGCGAGACAACGACTGCAAGACTTACAAGAGAGCATAACGACGCCAATGTTCTTGCCATGGGAGGCGGAATGACAGGCGAGGTCCTTGGTAATGAAATAGTAGATGTTTTCCTCGATACTCCTTTTTCAGGACTCGAGAAACACGCAAGAAGAATATCCAAGATCGAAAAATAACATATAAATCAGGAGGAAAAGTATGAGCAAAGTAGTAATTATGGATCATCCTTTGATCCAGCACAAGATTGGTTTTATCAGAAGAACAACAACAGGAACAAGAGATTTCAGAGAGACTATCAGTGAGATCGCTATGCTTATCTGCTACGAGGCAACAAGAGATCTTAAACTTCAGGATGTTGAGATTGAGACTCCTATCTGCAAGACAACCGTTAAGGAACTCAAGGGCAGAAAGCTTTGCGTAGTACCTATTCTTCGTGCAGGACTTGGAATGGTGGACGGTATGCTCACTCTTATTCCGGCTGCGAAGGTTGGACACATCGGTCTTTACAGAGATCCTGAGACACTTAAGCCTGTAGAGTACTACTGCAAGATGCCTGCAGATGTTTCTGAGAGAGAGATCTTCGTAGTTGATCCTATGCTTGCAACAGGCGGATCATCAGTTGCAGCTATTCAGATGCTTAAGGACAGAGGATGCAAGCATATCCATTTCATGTGCATCATCGCAGCTCCGGAGGGACTTAAGGCTATGCAGGAAGCACATCCTGACGTAGATGTATACGTTGGCTCCCTTGACGAGAAACTCAACGAGCACGGATACATTGTACCCGGACTTGGAGATGCAGGAGACAGGATTTTCGGAACCAAATAAACGGGCGTACATATGCGAGGGGGGATAACATATGAAGCGTGAAGACTATATTTCCTGGGACGAGTATTTTATGGGGGTTGCCAAGCTGGCTGCCATGAGGTCCAAGGACCCTAATACTCAGGTTGGAAGCTGTATTGTAAGTGAGGATAACAATATCCTTTCTATGGGGTACAACGGCTTTCCCAAGGGCTGTTCTGATGAGGAATTTCCCTGGGAGAGAGAAAGTGATGATGAGCTGGGTACCAAGTATCCTTATGTTACACACAGCGAGCTCAATGCCATTTTGAACTACCGTGGTGGAAGTCTTGTAGGCGCCAAGATTTACGTATCTCTTTTCCCGTGTAATGAATGTGCCAAGGCTATAATACAGTCGGGCATCAAGACAGTCGTATATGACGATGATAAATACAGCCAGACACCGTCTACAAGGGCATCCAAGAAGATGTTCGATGCTGCCGGTGTGAGGTATTATCAGTACACTAGAAGCGGAAGGGCCATCAAGATCACAATTTAACACCATGGAGCACGCAAGGAGCTATTTTGCAAAAGACAATTTCATAACCGGAGCTCTTTTAAAGGCCATAGCACTTATCTGTGCGGCAGTTTTGATGTTTGTGAGCATGCCGATCGTCACCTGTGCCACAGATGCGACCAAGCAGCAGCTTGAAAATGCCAAAAAAGCCAAGGAACAGACTCAGGGTGAGCTGGATGATACCAAGGATGATATTGCCGAGATGAATGAGGAAAAGTCCTCACTCCAGGGGCAGCTCAACAACCTTAACAGCCAGCTGACGGAAGTCAGTAACAATCTTGAGGCTTTGGAAGAGCAGATAGGTGATAAGGAAACCGAGATAGAAAATACACTGGCTGAGCTTGAAGCAGCCAGAGCCACAGAAGAAGACCAGTATGCGTCCATGAAAAAGCGCATCCAGTTCATGTATGAGAAACAGAACAACATGGTGCTGGGAATGTTCTTCGGGGCCAGCAATTTTGCGGATTTCCTGAATAAGAATAACTATATCGAACAACTTTCGGCCTATGACCGCAAGATGTTCAACGAATATGTACAGACGAGACAACTCATAGAGGAAAAAGAAGCTGCACTTGAGGAAGAACGTGAGCAGCTTGAGGATTACAAGGTCAAGGAACAGGCGGAACAGAGCAGAGTCTCAGGTCTTGTTAATCAGACATCAGGCTCTATCAAGCAGTATGCCAATGACATCACGGACGCAGAAGCCAAGGCCAAGGCCCTTGAGGACCAGATCAAGGCTCAGGAGGCGGATATCAAGAAGCTGGAAGCTAAGCTCGCCGAAGAGATGAGGATGTCAAGGCTTGCCAAGAACTCCACCTGGAGGAATATTTCTGAGGTTACCTTCGCTGAGGGTGACAGATATCTTCTGGCGAACCTTATTTACTGCGAGGCGGGATCAGAACCCTATGAGGGTAAACTCGCCGTTGGAGCAGTTGTTATCAACAGAGTACTATCTTCCGTCTATCCGGATACGGTGGTGGGAGTTATTTACCAGAACAAGCAGTTTTCGCCGGTTGCCAGTGGAAGACTGGCTCTGGCACTTGCTGAGGGAAAAGCATCAGCAGCCTGTTACCAGGCTGCTGACGAAGCAATGAAAGGATATTCAAATATAGGTAACTGCGTATATTTCAGAACGCCGGTACCGGGACTTTCAGGGATCAATATTGGTGGACATGTCTTTTACTGATCACCGCCATCGGCTTTAATAAGATCTTCAATCGGGGCCGCCAGAGGCTCTATACCATCTGTATAGATTTCATTCAGGAGCCTGTTCAGGGAGAGCAGGCTCTTTTTAAGAAGAGTCTCGTCAATGAGGCGCTTCTCAAAGGCCTCGGACAATTCATCCAGGTCTACAACCCTTAATTTACCTGAAGGGTAAACAACAACATCGGCCAGAAGATCAATGATATGAAGAGTGTTCTTGTCAGCATCCATATCATAGTCAACAATATCGAAATACCAGAAAAGGAGTGATCCGTCACTCTTTAAGAACTTGCTTATCCTGTAGCCTCTGTCCAGGTAGAAGCAGGAATAGCCGTCAGAAAAATCGCGCCGTTCCTTGATAACATGCCACTTGGTCACGATCATGGAATCGGTACGTTTTAGAATAATATCGTCCTTTAGTTCGACGCATTCATCAGGGATGAATCGCCTGCGAAATAGCGTTAAATTATTCATACAAAAATAATACTCTAGCGAAAATTGAAAGTCAATTATGCGAGATAAATCAATTAGACTAACAATATTAAAAACAATCTACTTTATAGTAGTTCTTGTCATAGCGATGTTTATCGTAAGCCGCTTCTCCAATGGGGACAATGCAGACATGTCTGCACCCATGTCAGAGGCAACTCTTCCGATCGTTACGCTGGTAAGCGGGGATAAAGAGGTCAATCCTCTTCATGGTTACACCTCAGAGATAGACTTAAGTTACCTTCGAGGCACCATTATTCCCGTCGGTCCTGCCAGAGATGTTCACTACAGGATCAATACCTATGGAGGAAGGGTCTGGAATCTGGGTTTTGAAGTCAGGAGTATAGACGGGAAGAGCCTTGTAGAGAATACAGAGCTTACGGATTATAAGGAAAGTGCAGATTATATCGAAGGCTCTTTTACCTTAAAAGACCTTATAAATTCAGGCCAGGAGTACATGCTGGTCATCCTCATGGATACTGAGATCGGCAGAGCAAAGTACTATACCAGGTTCGTGTGGACTGAGGATGAGACTCTTTATAACATGGATGAGGAACTGGATTTCGTGCTGGGATTCAGCGAGGCTACGTTTAGTAAGACCGAGGCTCAGGAGTATACCAAGTACCTGGAGTCCAACGGTGATGGTGACAACACGACCTTTAACAAGGTCAATATCCACAGCAGCTTTAATCAGGTGACCTGGGGAGATATGAATGTCACAGGGCACACAGAACCTGAGGTCTTTGTTAAGGATCTTCACGGTCAGACCGGTGTATATGAGCTGATGTACAGGGTTACGATCAAGGACGGTACAGCCAGCAGGCTTTACAACATAAAAGAGTACTACAGAGTCAGATATACCACGGACAGGATGTATCTTCTTAATTTCGAGAGGACCATGAACTACCTGTTTGATTCATCCTCCTATGGACTTGGCACCAATACCATTGCCATGAACATTTCGGATCCGGATCTTCAGCTGGTAGAGAGCAGCGGCGGAAGTGCCTTTGCTTTTGTAAGTGAGAACAGGCTGTACATGTTTAATAACTCAGAGAGTAAGCTTGCTTATCTCTTTGGATTCTATGACACGAATAACGATGATGCCAGGACCAGATGGCCAGATCATTCGATCAAGATACTTAATGTGGACGAGGCCGGAAACGTCAGGTTTGCGGTTGCAGGCTACATGAACCGCGGAATCCACGAGGGGGCTGTGGGAATCGCAGTCTATGACTACGACTCGGCGATAAATGCCGTGGAGGAGCTTGCGTTTGTTGAGAGCGTCCAGTCAGCACAGATCCTTTGCAATTATGTCGGAAACATAGCTTATGCCAGCAGCTCGGATATTTTTTATGCGATGCTGGATCAGAATATCTATGCGATCGATCTCACCAATAAGACCGCAAGCCTTGTGGTGGACAATATCGGAGCAGGTGAATACAAGATATCCAGATCCGAGAGCATAATAGCATGGCAGAATAACCTGAGCAGCCTTAAACTGATGAGCCTTTCTGACAGAGTGGAGTCTGAGATAAAGGCTGATCCGGGTGATCACATAATCCTTTTGGGATTCATGGGAGAGGATCTTGTGTACGGACTATGCCACACTTCTGATGTGGGAGTAGATACGATCGGCAATCCGCTCTATCCCATGTACAACATAAGGATCGGTGATCTTGACGGAAACATCCTTGAAAACTACCATCCAAGCGATATTTATGTGACAGGCGTGACAATTGGTGACAATCAGATTAAGCTCACAAGAGTCGTTAAGGATGAGTCGGGAGAAAATTATATCTCAACCTATGATGATCAGATCATGAGCACTTTGAAGGCTGAGGAAGGAAGTAACCTTGTTACTGTTGTTTCCGTTGATGTTTTTGAAAAGATCGTACAGATCACTACCAAGAATGACATCAAGTCCAAGCAGCTCAGGGTCCTTACACCGAATCAGACCCTGTTTGAAGGAAGCAGAAATGTTAAGCCCGAAATTGAGAGAGATACTACGGAGAAGCCTTTCTACTATGTTTACGGCATGGATGGAATAAGGGCTATATATACAAATCCCGCAGATGCGGTTAAACTCGCAAACAATGCGCCCGGTGTGGTCATAGGCGATGACAATGATTATGTATGGCTTAAGGGCAATCTTCTTCGCTCAAACCAGAACATGACCATCACAAGGACCGCCGAGAGCTACGAGGGAATGGACGAGATGAGCTCCACTGCTGTCTGCATCGACCTTATGCTCAGATATGAAGGCATCAACAGAAATGTTCAGGCCCTTCTTGATGAGGGAGATAGCGTTGTCAGCATCTTAAAGAGCTCTTTGCCCGATGCGCAGATTCTTGAACTGGATGGCTGTCCGTTGTCAGCTATGTTATACTATGTCAATCAGGACATACCGGTTCTGGCGATGTTAAACGACGGATCATCAATGCTGGTGATCGGTTTTAATGACCTTAATACGGTTCTTATGAATCCTCAGACAGGTCAGGTTTATAAGTATGGAATGAACGATACGGACAAGCTCTTTTCTGATAACGGCTATCATTTCATCACTTATATAAAATGAAAGGATATACAATGACAGATAACAGAAACGACGATCTGGACTTCAGGGAAGTTAATGAAGACGGAGAGAAACTTGATAAGGATGTTGTGGTAGAAGGAAATGGAGATGCTTCAGGGGCTACCAGTGATGAGAGCAAGGAGCAGTCCCAGTATGAGGATGTGTGCTTTGTATGCAGAAGACCTGAGAGCAAGGCCGGCAAGATGTTCCATCTTCCCAACAACATCAGCATTTGTGATGACTGCATGCACAAGACAATGGATGCTGTAAGTCAGTTTGACTACAACAATCTTTTGAACAATCCGAATCTTATGAATGAGCTCAACAAACATTCGGGAGGTTTTCCGAACTTTGGGTTCTTCAACATGGACGGATTAAATAACGGCAATTCCAATAATCTGGGCGGAGGGATCCCCAATTCCCAGAAGATCAAGAAAAAGAGTGAGAAGGCAGATAAGCCGATCATAAATATCAAGGATATTCCTGCTCCTCACAAGATCAAGGCCAAGCTTGATGAGTACGTGATCGGACAGGATCAGGCCAAGAAGGTAATGAGTGTTGCGGTTTACAACCACTATAAGAGAGTTGCAACGGACACCATGGATGAGATTGAGATCGAGAAGTCCAATATCCTGCTCCTTGGACCTACAGGAAGCGGTAAGACATATCTGGTCAAGACCCTTGCAAGACTTCTTGATGTGCCGCTTGCAATTGCTGATGCAACATCCCTTACCGAAGCCGGTTACATCGGCGATGATATCGAGAGCGTGGTAAGTAAGCTCCTTGCAGCAGCCGGCAACGATGTTGAGAAAACAGAGCACGGTATCATCTTCATCGACGAGATAGATAAGATAGCCAAGAAGAAAAACACCACTTCCCGTGATGTCAGCGGAGAGTCTGTTCAGCAGGGAATGCTCAAGCTTCTTGAAGGCTCTAATGTAGAAGTTCCCGTCGGCGCAGGCTCTAAGAACGCCATGGTTCCTCTTGCTACAGTTAATACCAGAAACATTCTCTTTATCTGCGGCGGAGCTTTCCCGGATCTTGAGGAGATCATAACCCAGAGACTTAACAAGCAGACTTCCATCGGATTTGATGCAGACCTTAAGGATAAATACGAGAATGATCCGGATATTCTCACTAATGTAACCATTGACGACCTTAAGAAATTTGGCATGATCCCTGAGTTTTTGGGAAGACTTCCCATCATCTGCACACTTCGTGCACTTGATAAGGACATGCTGGTTAAGATCCTCAAAGAGCCCAAGAATGCCATTCTTAAGCAGTACCAGAAGCTTCTGGCTCTTGATGAGGTTGATCTCAGATTTGATGATTCGGCTCTTGAAGCCATCGCTGAGAAGGCAATGGAAAAAGAGACCGGTGCCAGAGCTCTTCGTGCTATCATTGAGGAGTTCATGCTGGATATCATGTATGAGATTCCTAAGGATGAGAATATCGGTCGAGTGACCATAACGAGAGATTATATTGAAGGTAAGGCATCTCCGCTTATTGAGATAAGAGGCGATAGCGTACCGAAGATCCCGCAGCTGAATGTGGAAGCGGCTAAAGAGGTTTAAGTGAGACAAAGAGGCGGTGGGCGAGACAGTGGGGACGTTACAGTTTGTGTCAGTGGGGACGTTACAGTTTGTGTCAGTGGGGACGTTACAGTTTGACACATTTTGATTCTTAAA
>JAFSTR010000008.1 GCA_017445665.1 Butyrivibrio sp.
GCTTCGCCAACAGCAACTTCTGGACATAGTCCACAAGATGATGGGCAAGCAGGCCAAGACCTATGGCATTGCAAACAGCGACAATGATGAGGATTCTATCTGGAAATTCCTTGCAAAGGGCGATTTCACCGTAGACGCAGCAACCAAAGCGCAGGCGCAGGAAGACATTTCAGAAAACGGATACTGGGGTGTTAAACAGACCTCAGAGCGTATTCTTGATTTTGCCAAGGCGCTTGCAGGAGACGATCCTGATAAGCTTGAAAAGATGAGATCCGCATTTGAAAAAGGGTACAAACAGGCTGAAAAAACCTGGGGTGGAGAATTACCCGATATTTCAAAGCAGACCTTCGACGCCGTTATGAAAGGCTTTGACGAGCTTACAGGAAAGGTAGAAACCTAAACCGTTGCTAGTAACAACCAAAAAGAGGAAGGGCCCTCAAAAGCTCTTCCTCTTTTACTGTCTTTAGACGATCTTTCTAAGTTCGTTTATATCTTCAACTCCATACTGCTTCATGTAGCTCTCGATTCCTTCAAGTACATGAACAGTAGCATACGGATCATGGAAGTTCATAGCTCCCACAGCCACAGCGCTGGCACCTGCCATGATAAACTCGATCGCATCCTCTCCTGTGGCAATTCCGCCCATTCCGATAACCGGAATATCTACAGCATGAGCTGCCTCATATACCATTCGCACAGCCACAGGCTTGATCGCGGGGCCGGAAAGGCCTCCGGTCCTGTTCGCCAGAGCAAACTTTCTTCTGTGAATATCTATCTTCATACCGGTAATTGTGTTTATAAGTGAAATGGCATCCGCGCCCGCTGCCTCGGCAGCCTTTGCCATCTCGGCAATGCTGGTGACATTAGGGCTGAGCTTCATAATAACAGGCTGCTTAGCATGCTTTTTGATCTCACTTGTTATCTCGGTAAGAGCCTTGGCATTCTGACCAAACGCTATAGCTCCCTCCTTGACATTAGGGCAGGAGACATTGATCTCTAACATATCAACGTGCTCATCTGAGAGTCTCTCTACCACATCCACATAATCCTGAATGCTCTTTCCGCAAACATTAACGATCACTCTTGTGTCATAGCCCTTTATAAATTCGAGATCTCTTTTAACAAAAGTCTCTATTCCGGGGTTCTGAAGCCCTATGGCATTAAGCATTCCGCCGTATACTTCCGTAACTCTGGGTGTGGGATTGCCCTCCCAGGGCACATTTGAAACGCCCTTGGTGACCACAGCACCAAGTCTGTTCAAATCTACAAAATCTGAATATTCCATGCCGGATCCAAAGGTACCTGATGCGGTCATTACAGGGTTTTTAAATTCTACTCCGGCTATCTCAACTGAAAGTTTCAAAACTTCACCTCCAAAAGTCTGTTACATATCTAGATCGTCAGCATCAAACACAGGTCCGTCGGTACATATCCTCGCGTTCCTGACCTGAGAATGCCCGTCTATCTCTTTTGTCTTGCAAATACATCCAAGGCAGGCTCCGACGCCACAGGCCATTCTCTCTTCCAAAGAAACATATGCCTTCATGCCATTTTCAGCAGCATAGGTTTTGATTGCCTTAAGCATCGGCATAGGGCCACAGGCATAGATCACATCTGCCTTAAGGGCGTTTGCCCTGATCGCATCTATTACATTTCCCTTTGTTCCAAGGCTTCCGTCCTCAGTAGCTATTACAAGCTCTGCTGCTTTCTCAAAATCATCCCTAAGGAAAGTCTGAGCATTCCTGTATCCAAGAACACTGATGGCCGACTCAGCCCTTCCCAGTTCTTTGAGCTCTTTTGCAGTCTGAAGAAGCGGCGGTACACCGATTCCTCCGCCCATGAGCAGAACCTTCTTCCCATCAGCCTTATCAAGGGGGAATCCGTTTCCGAGAACCCCAAGGATGCTTATATAATCTCCGGGCTGATAGAGAGTAAATTCGGCAGTTCCCTGTCCTACCACTCTGTAAACCAGTCTGATGGCACTTCTGTCCCTATCCACTTCGCAGATACTTATGGGACGCGGAAGAAGCGTTGCCTTCCCTGCCGGGTAAACTCCGACAAACTGTCCGGGATGTGCATCCGCAGCCATCTCTGTTTCAAGCCACATGTCATAAATTCCGTCGGCCAAAAGTCTCTGTTCAAGGACCTTAGCCTCTGTTTTCATTTTCTTTGCCATTTATCCACCTCAATCAGCTTTATATACTATTTTTCCCCTGCACACAGTGAAGAATATCTTGCCGGGGAGCCTTTCTCCAAGGAAAGGTGTATTGGTTGCCTTGGACAGGCTTTTATCAAATACCCACTCCTCATCAGGGTTAAAGATTATGAGATCCGCAACGGAGCCTTCTCTTATGGTTCCCGCATCAAGCCCGTAAAGAGCAGCCGGTTTGGCACTCATAACAGAAAGAAGCTCCATCATGGTAAGGTATCCGGGCTTTACAAGTTCACGGATTCCAAGCGCCAGCGAAGTCTCCAGTCCTGTAATTCCACTTGGTGCCTCCCTGAAGCTCTTTTCCTTCTCCTCCTTTGAATGAGGGGCATGATCTGTCGCGATTATATCTATAGTCCCGTCCTTAAGGCCCTCTATTATCGCCATCCTGTCGCTTTCAAGGCGAAGCGGAGGATTCATTTTGGCCAGTGTGCCATGAGTCCTTACGGCTTCCTGAGTAAGAGTGAAGTGATGCGGCGTAGCTTCCGCAAACACCTTTACCCACTCCCTTCTCGCCTGTCTGATAAGCTCCACAGACTCTGCTGCACTTATGTGCTGGACTACTATTGTAGCTCCGGTCTTTCTGGCTATTTCGATATCTCTCTTCACCATGGAGATCTCAGCTTCCCTTGGTGAACCGGTAAGGCCCAGTTCCCCAGCCACCTCTCCGGCATTGATGCCGTTATCCGTTATAAATGACGGATCCTCTTCGTGAAGGCTTATCACTCTGTCCAGTTCCGAAGCCTTTATGCACGCCTTCTCCATTATGTCTGCATCCATAATGGGCTTACCGTCATCTGTAAAAAGAACTGCACCAGCTTCTGTAAGCTTCTGCATGGGAGTAAGCTCTTTTCCCTCCATATTCATGGTGATGTTTCCGCAGGTGTAAACGTTGATGCCCGTTTTAGAGCCCCTATCAAGCACGTCCCTTATTGTATCCACATTGTCCATGTGGGGATCAGTGTTTCCCATCATTATGACACTGGTAAAACCGCCTTTGGCTGCGGCCCTTGCGCCACTTTCTATATCTTCTTTGTATGTAAATCCCGGATCCCTGAAGTGTACGTGTCCGTCCACCAGGCCGGGCGCAACAATGCATCCTCCGGCATCTATCTCGGTATAGTCTTCATCATGTCTCATGGACATACTTTCTCTTGCCATATCATCGAGAGTTCCGCTCATTCCTATCCTGACGACTCTGCCTTCGTCAATGAGCATGTCGTAGACACCTTCTGTTTCAGTTGCTGGATCCATGATCCTTCCATTCTTTATAAGCAGCATGCATGCCTCCTTCGTGGTACGCTCCTATATACTTTAACATAAAACAAGAAATCTATTCCATTTTTGCGCCACTCATGAGAAAATAAATACGATATTTTTTAAGAGAGGCTCATATACATGATTCGTACAATTATTATATTTATATTTCTGGTGATATTCCTGATCGTCAGCCTGCCTATGCAGCTTGTGCTGTTCATCATGCATAAGTTCAACGATGAGAAAGCCAGAAAAGCATCCCTTGCCATAGTAAGCTGGGCTTTCAATGTGATACTGTTCATCGGCGGCATAAAGCGCATAGTTATCGGTGAGGACAATGTCCCCAAGGATGAGGCTGTTCTCTATGTCAGCAATCACCGCAGTATCTTCGATATTGTTGTTACCTACCCAAGAGTGCCGGGACGCACAGGCTATATTGCCAAGCAGGAATCCATGAAGCTTCCGGTCATCAGCTTCTGGATGGTATATCTTGACTGTCTTTTCCTCGACAGGTCCGATATCAGAAAAGGCCTTGAGATGGTGCTGACAGCCATAGACAAGGTTAAAAACGGCATTTCAATCTTCATATATCCGGAAGGCACCAGGAACAAGACAGATCAGCCACTTGGTGAGTTCCACAAGGGAAGCTTCAAGATAGCTCAAAAGTCTGGATGCCCGATCGTTCCTGTAGTTGTCAATCACACCAGGGACTGCTTTGAAAACCACATGCCATGGATCAAAAAGACCACAGTCGTCATTGAGTACTGTGAGCCAATCCGGATAAAAGAGCTTGATAAAGAAGACCAGAAGAACATCGACCAGTACGTTAAGAACATAATCGAGCAGACATATATAAAGAACGAAAATCTTGAAATCTGAGCATAGAAAACCGCTTTGCATCTCCCGAAAGGTGATACAAAGCGGTTTTTTACATCTTGCTGCCCTTGGCGCCTCCGCCAAGCTTAACTCCCTCAAGAACGTTTGTCTCAAAGGAATATACAACCTTGTGATTCTCTCTGTCTGCCTTAAGAGCCAGCTGGATCATATTATCCAGAAGGTGCTCATACTTCATTCCGAGCGGTTCCCAAAGATAGAATGCAAGTGAACCCGGAATAGTGTTGATCTCGTTGAGGTAAACATCATTGGTATCCATGTCGATCATGAAATCAATTCTGGATACTCCGCTGCATCCAAGAGCTATGAACGCCTCAACAGCCATCTTTCTGATCTTGTCTCTCATATCCGATGTGATATCTGCAGGGATCTTTCTCTTAAGAGAAGCCATTCCCTTTGATCCGCCGGTCTTAGCGCCGCCCTTCGATCCGCTGATATATTTGTCCTCGAATGAAAGGATCTCATCAGAGTTTACAGGCTCCTCACACTCAGAAGCCTCGGCTGACTCATAATCTCCAAGAACTGAGCAGTTGATCTCTTTAAGATTGGTGATTGCTCTCTCAACAAGGATCTTCTTGGAGAACTCAAAGCCAAGGTCCAGAGCTTCCAAAAGCTCGTCCCTGTCCTTAGCAACTTTGATACCGATACTTGATCCAAGGTTTAAAGGTTTGATGATAACAGGATATGTAAAAGCTGACTCGATCTTTGAAACAAGAGCATCAACATCCTCGTAGTCTTTCCATGTATAACACTTGCAGTCAAGAACAGGGATTCCGCTGTCCTTAAGGACTGTCTTCATAACATACTTGTTCATTCCGACAGCTGATGAGAGGACATCACAGCCAACCACAGGAAGTCCCATAGTAGCAAGGTAGCCCTGAAGGGTTCCGTCCTCAACATTTGTTCCGTGAACAATAGGGAATGCAACATCAACTGTTGTGATGACATTGTTTCCGAATTTCTTCATGGGGTATCTTACAAGAGAAACCTTGTCACCGTCCTTGACCCAGATGACCTGAGTACTCTTAGCGATGAGTTCCTTGATATGTGTGTATTCTTCAATGTTGCCGATGGAATCTCCAACATAGAAGTCGTTGTTCTTGGTCATATAAACCGGAATAACATCATATTTCTCTTTATTGATGTATCCGATGGCCTGAATTGCCGAGATGATGGAAATCTCATGCTCTGTACTTTTTCCGCCAAATAATACTGCTACCTTCAGCTTCATTTTGTTCCTTCTTTCATCTTGTATACTAATAATTTACTTATAATTATCCGGAAGATCATTCTCAAGTAGTATAACCTTTTCTCTGCCTGCGTCAAGTTCATACATTAAAGCGCTGGCTTCATTAAAGGTGTTCTTTATAAATATCTTCTCGGGATCAAAGCCTGCATCAACGGCGCCCTTCTTAATATCCGCGCTGTTCACACTTCCCACCAGGATCATGTAGTCACAGACAGCTGCTGCCTGTGCTCCGAAGGCTGTATTGTACTCTCTTGACTTGTCTCCGAGCTCTACCATACCCGGTGTGACAAGTATCTTAACGCTGTCCTCAAACAGGGAAAGAGTCTTCAGGGCAACCTTTGCTCCATTTGGATTGGCATTATAAGCATCATCAAGGATAGCTACATTTCCGTGCCTTGTAAGCTCAAGTCTGTGAGGAACCGACTGCAGGCGCCTTACTGCCATCTTAAGCTTGGTCATCGGAATTCCCAGTGAGTTTGCACAGGCAATTGCCCCGAGGATATTCTGAACATTGTGTTCTCCCACAAGCTTCGTGCTAAATTCTGCGCTCTCACCACCGGGTGCTGTAACGGTAAATGCTGTTCCCGCTCCCGAAACCTTTACATCCGTCGCTCTATACGCACAGCCCTCAGACATGCCATAGGTAATGGCATCTGAATATTTCATATTGTCTCTTATAACTTCGTTGTCGTAGTTTACAAACTTAAGGTGTTTACCGGGCTGCTTTCCGCCCTCTGCCTTTTCTTTTTCATCAACTGCATCCAAAAGCTCATACTTGGTGCTGATGATATTCTCCATGGAATGGAAGGTCTCAAGGTGCTGAGGCCCTATTGATGTGACAATTCCGTCATCAGGGTGAACAATATCTGTGATCTCTTTTATATCATGAAGATGTCTTGCGCCCATCTCACACACAAATATCTCATGAGTCGGCTGCATATGCTCTCTTATGGTCCTTACTATACCCATAGGAGTGTTGTAGCTCTCGGGAGTCATCAGGACTCTGAATCCCTCTGACAAAAGAGTGGTCAGATAATACTTAACGCTTGTCTTACCGTAACTTCCTGTGATACCTATAATACGAAGTCCCTCGTGTTCATCAAGGATCCTCCTGGCGTCATCAATGAACCATTTGTTGATCCTCAGTTCTATGGGCTTGTTGATGAGGTTTGCAAGAGCTGTAACAAGCGGGAGGAGTCCGCAATAAACCACCATTCCAAAGAGTGCAAAGAGCATTGCATCGATACTGCCATTAGGCTCACCTGCACTGAGATGACTCACAACAGCATAGGGTACAAGAACCATGATTAGTGCCAGTACCGCATAGGTTATGAACAGTCTCTTTACCCTGTCGGTAACTACGAATTTCTTCTTGGCCTTTCTGGGAATGTTTGCAATGATCAGACCTATAAGGAGCGGAAAGATTGCAAGCGTTGCCACCAGCTGAACGCCTTTGATCACATCTATAGGCGCAAAAGCTACAAACACACTTACCATGAAAAGTATATGAAATAAAGGCTTAACCCAGCTTCCTCTTAGGAATCTGAAATATCCCTGAAACTGATAGCTGGAAAGCTGAAGCATATGCGTATAGTATCTAAGTCCAAGTATTGCCAGGCATAAAAGCGGCAAAAATAACAATATCATTAAGCACTTCTCCTTACATTTCTATCCCGAGAAAGCTTCCCAGGATCTTGTAAAAAAGATACGGATTATCAAGGAAAGAATAGTGTCCGGCTCCTTCGATTACAGCAAGCCCTGCTTCCGGCATCTCTTTTTCCATCTTCTGTCCGTCCGATAAAGGAGTTGCAGTATCCTTATCTCCCCAGATCAGAAGCGCCGGCATGGTTACTGAAGACATATACGGAACCAGGTCCTCGTTGACCACCTTAACAAGACTCTGTCTCATAACAGGAGATGCTGCTGCGTAGTCCGCACTTCCGAACTTCTTCTGAAGAGCCTCGATTGTTCCGGGGAAAGCCTTGGCAATTCCGGTCTTGGTCAAAAGATTCTTATAAAACTTGTATCTCTTTGTTCTCTTGTTCTGTCCCTCTGTCCTTACAGGCTTAACTCCTGCAGCATCGGTGAGAATTATCTTAGGAATGGTAAATCCGGCCGTAAGTCTTCCATCCTTAAGTCCGGATGCCAGCTTGATGATGATCCTTCCTCCCATGGAATGTCCCAGGAAGATGATCTCTTTTTCCTCCGGATAAAGAGCTTTTATAAACTCCAGAACAAAGTCCACATATGCATCGACGTCCATTGATTCTGCCGGCTCATCACTCTTTCCAAAGCCCGGCATATCCATGGCCACAACGTGGTATTTCTTCTTGGCAAAGTTTATGACACCTTTAAAGAGCTCGATATTGGATCCCCAGCCGTGAAGCATCACCAAAAGCTGCCCTGTGCCCTCATCTATGTAATTGATATTTAATCCATTAATTGTTGTATTCATGACCCATCCATATTAACACCACAGGCGTTACTTTTCCAGTACACTCAACATAAAAATGAACAGCGAATTTCTCCAGGGATCACCTGCAATTGAGGCCATTCCCGCATCAAGATATGTTCTCTCCGTAGCAGATGTCACATAATTGACTGCATCCGGATTTCTGCCCATGAGGAAGTGCGCGTGGTTCTCAATTATCGTGGTGTATTCGTAGTTATAGATAATGTGATCCGTAATGGTAAGACATCTCATATCCTTCAGCATCCTGTCAAAACCGTCTTTCCTGCCAAGATCTGTCACAAGGTATGTCGATTTTGATGCCGCAGAGGCAATAGCCTCCGATCTGTTCATGAGAGCTTTCATGAGTTTCCTGCAGACATCAACATCCACCGACTGATTGATGGACATATATGTCACGCCACCGATGAACACATTCTCATCAGCATCAAACAGCTCAAAGAAATCCTCTCTCTCAAAGTAGGAGCGCAAGACTTCTTCATAAGAAGCTGCTCCGGTTGCTCTGTACAGCTGGGCTGCTGCCTTAAATGCAGCCGTGTTGTCAGAGGCCTTCTGGTTGTTCAAAAAACAGCTGTATGCTCTGTCCGCCGCCTTCAGGCACTGCGTGGCAAACTCAGGATCATACTGCTGGAATGTATAACTGAATCTGGCCATTGCTGAGGCAAAAGAGATTGTGGCTTCCATAGACACAGGTGCTACCACAACCGGTGTATTAATGGCCTCTCCTCCCCTGACCGGATCGGTAAGAGCAGCTCCGTACTCTCCTCCGGTCCTCGGATCCTGCATCTTCAAAAGCCAGTCGACCTCGTACTTAACTTCATCTAAAATATCGGGAATCCCGTTTCCGCTCTCCGGTATACCTACTTCATCAGTAAAAGCCGACGGGTTCATCTCATAAGCCAGTAGCAGATTCTCTGCTATATTGCATCCGAGGGCCGTGTCTCTTCCCGCAGACTCATCCATGTGCCATCCGCCGGTCACGTCTATCTCTGTGGCCGGATCCTCCTGAAGGTGTGCCGGCTGCGTATGGCAGGCACTGTGGGCATTATCCCCTGCATAGTTCTCGGAAAGTGCGATTCCGCATCTGTTTATGTAATACTTCTTACAGGCCTCGTCAAAGGCCTCCTTAAAGGCATCTTCCTTTATGGTAAAAGAAAATGACTCTCCCACTACATCGGTGCTGATAAAATAGCTTCCCTCTTTGGTAAAATCCGTGAAGTATCCCTGACAGTCATACTCATCAAGCTCTTCGTTATATACAGGCTTTAATATCTCTCCGGAAAAGACCTTTTTGCCACTCTCAAGCTCATAAATGCCAAAGGTTTCAGGAAGATCGTCCCCTCTTAGTACTATGGCTTTCTCTGAGTTGCAATTGTATCCAACCTGGTCCACTAAGATCCCCGGAATCTGCTGTGGAACCTCATAATCAACAGATGAAATGACCTCTTTTGTATGCTCAGCCACATCCGTTGTCGTTTCAGCAGAAGAAGCGCCGCAGCCTGCGACGCTTCCAACCATTGTCATTATTATCCCTAAAGTTAGTATTTTTCTAAACATACTATTATTTTACGCGGTTGTAGTTTATAAGACAACCGTCAAGGATTATCTGCCTTTCATCATCAGTAAGATTACCGAGCTTGAGAGAAAACTCCTCCATCCTGCCGTCTTTTACAGCAAATGCTCTGATATCGTCACTCTTTTCAGCAACTGCAGTTCTTATTCCGGGAAGGAAGATATAATCCTTGTTCTTAAACGGAAGCTCTCCTTCCTTAATTATGAACGGAAGCATTCCCCAGTTGATAAGATTTGATCTGTAACGCTTGGTTGCATATTCATTGGCAATGTTTGCCCATCCGCCAAGAACCTTCTGGCAGGATGCAGCCTGCTCTCTTGCAGAACCGTCACCGGGCTTGACAGCAAAGATAGTAGATCCAAAGCCAATGTTTGAATTGTTTACATCAGCGAATTCCTTGCCTATAACTGCCATAACATCTGAGAGTTCGCTCCATGCACTTATAGGATCGCCGCCCTCAGTCAGTGCATCCTGGGCTGCCCTTATTTCTTTTGCAAGGCCCACATAATCAGGGTCCTTTCTGGAAAGAGTAAACTCGGCAAGTCCAAGGGGATTGGATCTGTAGGATGAAGTCTCACCTGAAGGGATGAGCTCATCTGTTGTAGTAACAGGATCGTGGATCTCTGAAACCACTCTGAGTACAAGGTTCTCAGGAAGTGCACTCATCTTCGGCCAGTCCTTGATGTTGGGACCAAGAACCAGTTCAACCGAAGGATCAGCCTTGCCCTTTGAATCAAATACTCTGTTCTTATATATTGCACTGTCAAAGTGATATTTATACTTATTAAGTTCTCCATCAAACTCAGTAGCAGGAGTAAGTACACCCTGATTGGCTGCTGTAGCTGCAATGGAACGAGCATCCATGAGCGCAACCGAAGCCACCTGTCCGTTCTGAACCTTTGAACCTTCTCTGTTGGGGAAGTTTCTGGTGGAGTGTCTGATACTGAAGGCGTTGTTTGCCGGTGTATCTCCTGCGCCGAAGCATGGTCCGCAGAATGCTGTCTTAAGGATCGCACCTGTCTCAAGAATTGTTGCAGCAGCACCGTTCTTAACAATCTCCATATAGATAGGTGTTGAAGCAGGGTAAACACTTAATGTGAACTTATCATTACCGATAAAGTGGCCCTTAAGGATATCTGCTGCAGCACAGATGTTTTCAAACCCGCCACCTGCACAGCCTGCAATGATTCCCTGATCGACCATGAGCTTACCGTTTTTGATCTTGTCCATCAGGGAGTACTCTATCTTATCACCAAAGCTTACCTTGGCGCGCTTCTCAACATCTGCAAGGATGTCAGCGGCATTTGCGTTTACTTCAGCTATCTCATAAACATTGCTTGGATGGAACGGCATAGCGATCATAGGATTAAGAGAATCCAGATCAACCTTTACAAGGCCGTCATAGTAAGCAACCTTACCGGGCTTAAGCTCCTTGTAATCGCCACTTCTTCCGTGGATGTCATAGAACTCTTTTATCTCCTCATCAGTCTCCCAGATTGATGTAAGACATGTTGTCTCTGTTGTCATTACATCAACTCCGATACGGAAGTCCGCGCTGAGATTCTTGACACCGGGGCCAACAAACTCCATAACTTTATTCTTAACATATCCATCGCCAAAGACCTTACCGATTATGGCAAGTGCAACGTCCTGAGGTCCTACGCCCTTCTTGGGTGAACCTTCCAGGTAGATTGCAACAACACCGGGCATATCAACATCATAAGTCTGGCAAAGTAGCTGCTTAACAAGCTCAGGTCCGCCCTCTCCGATGGCCATGGTACCAAGAGCTCCATATCTGGTATGAGAATCAGATCCAAGGATCATTCCGCCACCGGTTGCCATCATCTCTCTTGCGTACTGATGAATAACAGCCTGATGAGGTGGAACATACACTCCGCCGTACTTCTGAGCAGCAGTAAGACCAAATACATGGTCATCCTCATTGATGGTACCGCCTACTGCGCAGAGTGAATTGTGGCAGTTGGTAAGTACATAAGGAATAGGGAACTTCTCAAGGCCCGAAGCCCTGGCAGTCTGAATGATTCCAACATAAGTAATATCATGGGATACAAGCTTATCAAACTTAATGCAAAGCTTGTCCATGTTTCCGGATGTGTTGTGATCCTTCAGGATCCCATAAGCAATTGTCTTTTCTCTGGCGCTGCCTATTTCGTCATCTGAAACGCCCATAGACGCCAGTGCAGCCTTAGCTTCATTGTCATCAGGAATAACAGTGCTTCCGTTTACCAGAAAGCATCCCTTATCCAGTGTGGTTACCATCGCAATTCCTCCTAAACTTTTTATCCGCTATACATGTATACAATTATCCATGGGCTTTATTCTATCATTAATCCCGGGGACTTGGTAGGGTGTTTTTTACTGTGAATTATAAATTCTCTGTATCTGTCCGGTTATTCTCTCAAAGCCGGCCTTCATAAGTTCCTCCCTGAACTCCGCAACCTTTTGTTCAGGTGTCTCATCATACTGTCCGGTTGAGAGCTGCGGTATGTACTTGTCAAATATAGCCACTATCGGTCCAAGTTCTTCATTGATCTGTGGTGTGGAAAAAGGCACTCCGTCCCAGGGATAATCGATTGCAATGTGCTCATAGCTGTCCACAAGGGAATAGTACTCATCCCAGGAATATGAAGAATCGGGGATCTCATACTCATCTCTTCGTCCCCACCAGAAATTCGTGACAATACCGTCCTTACTCTCATTGTATCCACTGGGCCTTTCCAGCATGCCATCCTTAGTAAGCTCATACTGTATGCCTTCAATGCCGTTTTTCAAGAGCCTGTAGCATTCGCTGTCATTTCTTATCATGTCATAGACCATAAGTGCCCGTTCCGGGTTCTTGGATCTTGCAGAGACCGCCATGGCTCCGTGGAAGTTACTCACCCTCATAAGGGTTCCGCTGTCCCTTCCAAACCAGTAAAATCCAAGCTTAACCTCCGGCATGGCAACATCCATGGTCGGCTGTATTATTGTGTAATAGTTCTGCGTATGGTGCTGGATTACAGATGACTCTCCATTATAGAACTCATCTTCATTATTACCCGCCTGCGAGAGATTAGATCTCCAGACTCCCATCTCATTCCATTTCTTCATCAGTCTGGCATATTCTATCAACTCATCGCCGGTGTAATACGGAGATATTATCCTGCCCTTATTATCGAGATCCTCGCCCCATATTCCATAGGTCGTCAGCTCGTAAATAGGCACATATCTCATGGAAGACATAAGATATCCAAGTGTTGCAATACCACTGTTTCCGTTATAATCCCACGGTATCATATCCGGGTGATTGCTGACCACATTCCTGAAATAAATGTCAAGATCCTCCCAGGATGCCACTTCTGAAAGCCCTGCTTCTCTGGCAAGGTCTTTTCTGTAAACAAACCCGTGATTTGTCCACTGTGTATACTCATTTTCCGGGATCAGATAGATGTTTCCTTCATAACTACCCTCGCTCCACTGCGCCTTAGTCACATTTGTGTAAGTGAGGCCGCAGTATTTCCTGAGCATTTCCTCAGAGAGTGGCATGAAGTTACCTTTTATGATATTGGGCCAGGCATCCAGCCAGTCTGTCCCTGTCCCAACCAGATCAACAGATATATCCTCGGACTCCAGAGTCCTGTTGTAATTCTTAAGATAGTCATTCCAGCTTACGTAAAAGATATCCAGTTTGGCGTTAAGTCTTTTGAGGAGGATCTTATTGAGCCTGTCAATTGCTTCTTCCGTTCTTCCGTTTGTGGGCTTATCACCTATAGTCATATATGTGATAGTCACAGGCGGCTCTCCAAAGTCAATCTCATCCATTGCTCTGCTGTGCATATGAACTACGTTTTTATCATATCCACATGCCATAACTGATATCAGCATTGTAAAAACAAGTAGAATCGCTACAATTCTCTTATTCACCGGAATCGCCTTTCTGCTCTTTCTCAGCCTTATTCCTTGCTCTCAGTTCCACAAAAAACTCTTTAAGAAGTGCGCTGCACTCCTCCCCCAGAACACCTTTTTTTACTTTTACCTGATGATTAAACTCCGGGTTATTAAGTATATCCATTACAGACCCTGCGCAACCGGCCTTCGGATTCTCAGCTGCCATTATCACCTCAGGAATCCTGGCCTGAACTATGGCTCCGGAACACATCTGACAGGGTTCCAAAGTGACATAGAGCTTACATCCTTCAAGCCTCCAGTCCTTCATGTATTTTCCTGCCTTTTTAATGGCTGTTATCTCTGCATGCGCCAGAGGTGTCTTGTCCGTATTTCGCCTGTTATAACCTCTTCCGATTATCTTACCTTCGTAGACGATCACGCACCCTATGGGAACTTCACCCAGGGCATAGGCCTTTTTGGCCTGGGCGATAGCTGCCCTCATGTATTTTATATCCTGTTTTTCTTCTTCAGAAAGCTTTACTCTATTCATAAATCATACTAAAATGGTAGAAATTTCCATTTCTTTTTGTTATTATGTTTGTACACTTTATTCTTATTATAAGTTTTTTAACCGAGGTACACAATGAAGATATCCACAAAAGGCAGATACGCCTTAAAGGTCATGACAGATCTTGCTCTCCACAACAACGGAGAATACATAGCATTAAAAGACATCGCCAATCGCCAGAACATAGCGGTCAAGTATACAGAGCAGATTGTTTCAATCTTAGGGAAGGCCGGTTTCGTAGAAAGTATGCGCGGAGTCAGCGGAGGTCACAGACTAGCCAAGGCTCCAAGTGAATATGTCATCGGCGATATCCTAAGGACAATGGAAGGTCAGCTTGCTCCCGTGGGCTGCACAGCAGATATAAAGGGCATAGACTGCCCCATGTCAGAGAGTTGTTCCACCGTATCATTCTGGAGAGGTCTTGATAAAGTCATCAATGAATATGTAGACAGCTTTACGCTACAGGATTTGATTTGACATATGTATCAAAAATAAGTATATTAGTATAGCGGTTTTGTAAAGGGTGTATGTAGCAGTCCTTCCGTGCTTTAATGGGTCTTATGCAATGGAAATCTGCGAACCGTGTCAGGTCGGGAACGAAGCAGCACTAAGTAGAACCTTCCATGTGTTGTAAGGTTGCCTGTTTAGGCCGAAGCAAACGTACATGCATCCTTTACAAGGCCGCTTTTTTATTCCTTATTTATCATTTCTTACTCTCTAAATATCTCATATAGCTGACAACCATCATTGCAATCTTGAATGTCAGTGCATCATCGAACTTCCTTACATCAAGTCCACAGCTCTTTTCCAGCTTCTCAATCCTGTAAACAAGAGTATTTCTGTGAACAAAGAGCTGTCTCGAAGTCTCTGACACATTAAGATTGTTCTCAAAGAACATATTGACGGTGTTTAAAGTCTCCTCGTCAATCTCCTCAGGCACTTCTCTTCCGCCGAAGATCTCATCTATAAATAACTTGCAAAGGCTCTCCGGAAGCTGATAGATAAGCCTTCCGATTCCAAGAGTATTGTATGCATTCACTCTCTTTTCAGCATAGAAGATCCTGCCGACTTCAAGAGCCATCTTAGCCTCTTTGAAAGACTTGCTAAGATCCTTGAGTTCTTCGACGATAGCGCCGTAGGAAACGCGTACATTGAGCATTGCCTCTGTATTCATCATATCCACGATAGTCGTGGCAATTCTCTGAACATCATCGTAATTCTGATTCTTCTGAAGGGTCTTTATTAGAATGACGCTGGTCTCGTCAACTGCAGTTACAAAATCTCCGAAGTGTGTTCCGAACATTCCGCCAAGCAGCTCCTGCGCGGTATTATCCTTAGCAGATCCTGTCTCCACCAGAATAATAACTCTTGGAGCATTTACTTCTATCTTGAGCTTTCTCGCTCTGTTATATACGTCGATCAGGAGCATGTTGTCCAGAAGCAGATTCTGGAAAAAGTTGTTCCTGTCAAATTTCTCTTTATATGCCACAATAAGGCTCTGGAGCTGACTTACGCCAATTTTGCCAACCATATATGCATGCTCTGAATCGCCCTTTGCAAGAAGCACATAAGCGGGTTCTGTCTCATCAAGAACTTTGAAAAGATGAACATCACCTATTACCTGTGAATCTACAGGTGAATGGGCAAAGCTCGTAACTATAGACACATCCAGAAAGTCTTTATCGCTGGTAGATGCGACCTCTGAGCCGTTTAAATCCATCACACAAAGCTCAACCTTAGTTATTGTGCTAAGTTCCTCAATACTGCTTTTTATAATCTGTGAAGATATCATATTAAAAGCCCCTTTCGACAGTGAAAAACCCTCTATATTCTGAGTATAACACGCATTTTTCTTTATTGCACAAAAAAGAGCTGCGCAAATTGCGCAGCTCTCAAAAGTTTCTGTATTAGTTTGTGATTGTGAGCTCTGTTTCCTTATCAAAGATATGGATCTTCTCAACATCAAATGCAAACTTAACCTTGTCGCCAGGTCTTGCTGTTGTACGGGAATCAACTCTTGCTGTGATAGGGAACTCAGCGAGATCAAAGTACAGATAAACTTCTGCACCAAGAAGCTCGTATACGTTGATTGTTGACTCGAATACATCCTTAGATGTGTTGACTACCATCTCTGAATCATCAACATCCTCAGGACGGATACCGAATGTA
>JAFSTR010000077.1 GCA_017445665.1 Butyrivibrio sp.
ATGATCTGCAAGAATATATGGGATCATGCGGTATTCATAAGATTTGATGATACCGGGAATGATAAACAGCATTGTCCAGAGAACTGTGTATAAATCTCTTAAAAAAGTTGTCTTAACATTATTGAGGTAGTTATGGTCAAAGGCATAGGTGATCTCACCGATATTAGCTTTCTGGTTCAGATTCCTTGTAAAGAATCTCTGGCAGCCGATTTCAATGGGATTTAGTACAAATGCGTTGATCGCAATTGAGATGCCGGATACTATCACTACTATTATGGCAACTAAAACCACTAAAGCTGCTACTGCTCCTGCAGGGATATCAAAATCCGTAGCCTTGTCAGCAAACTCATCAACTGCATCTGTAACAGATCCAGACTGTTCAGTTGTTGATTCTATGGCAGGATCGTTTTTATGACTGGCACCGCTTCTGCCGCCTACTCCTGCAACAGAACCGGCTGCTCCTCCGATCAGTATTGCCAGAATAAGGCTTACCAAAACTGTCTTCCAATAATTAAGCATAAAAGCTTTTTTACCTTTTTCCTTAAGTTCTTTTCTTGTCCACATATTTTTTTCCTCCGTTGTTGTTATCTTATGAACCTAGGATAACAGCCTTACCTTTCTTCTAAGCGAAAAGAACCTTAACAAAACCTTAACACATCCATAATATGTTTATTATACAGCAAAAAAGCCCTTTTCCGCTAAAGGAAAGGGCTTTTGATGATTATTTTGTTTTATACGAGAAGTTCAAGATTAAATACTGAGATCAGATCTCCGTCGTTATTGCTTACACCACTTATAAGTGATTCATCATCCTTAAGAAATGGTGAAGGCTCCATGATCTCATCGTCCGGGATTGTCACTACTTCTTTTACCTCATCCACGATAAGACCTACCTGCTTGTCACTTTCAAGATCAGTGATGATGATCCTGGAGCTGTGTGTCAATTCAGCATCCTCGTAGCTCATCTTGCTCCTTAAGTTGATAACAGGCACTATCGCTCCTCTTAAATCGATGACTCCGCTATAGTGTTCGGGTGCCTGTGGAATAAATGTAATATGGGGCACCTGTATAATAGAATTTACATAAGAAACATCAAGTCCAAAGCTTTCTTTGTCGATACCAAAAACCACGTACTGCTTCTCACTCTTAACTTCGTCCTTATAAATTGCTAATTCCTGCATTTTCATACCTCTTATTTCTAAAAATAAAAATTTTATAAACACGAATATTACTTTTACCATAAAGAGATATTATCGTCAAGGCGTAATTTAATTGTACGAAATTAAGATTTTTTGAAAGTAAATTACATCACTAGTGCCAGCTCTTTTCCCGTTTGTTTCGCTCATCACTCGACTCCCATTTGGGAATAGGAATATTCTTATGAAGTCTCTCCAGTATTGTATCAAGACTTTCAGGGACGTGGTAATAAAAGCCCTGACCAAGTTCGCAGCCTGCTTCCAATAGGAACTGCCTCTGCTCCTCAGTCTCCATACCTTCACACAGGGTATGGATTCCGAGCTTGTGGGCAACATCGATAAGTGCCTTGATGATGACCCTGTTAGCTCCGTTATGGGCATCAAGGTTTATCAGAAGATTCATATCAAACTTGATAAGGTCTATGTCAAAATTACTGAAAACGTTAAGGGATGAATATCCGCTTCCAAAATCATCCACCCAGAGTTTATAGCCGCTTTCCCTTATCTTTGCGAGCTGTTCATAGAATTCATCTGTGGCCGTTGCAAGCCCCTGCTCAGTGATCTCTATGTAAAAATAGCTCTTATCTATGCCGTACTGATCTATATTGTACTCATCATAAATTCTGTTGATCTCGCCAATAACATCAATATAGTCAAAGTCCTGCCTGGAGAAATTAATGGAAACAGGTAAAAGAGGAAGTCCTTCATCATAACGGGTCTTGACCTCTTTGCATACCGTTTCAAACATATAAAGATCCATCTCATGGGTAAGATGGTATTTTTCAAGAGCAGGTATAAAATCAACCGGACTAATAATTCCCAGTTCAGGATCCTCCCATCTCGCCAGAGCCTCAAATCCCATTCCGTTACCGGATTCAATACGCAAGAAGCACTGATAAAAGACCTTGATCCAGCCTTTTTCCTTAGCTTCATCGAAGTGCTCGATAATGTATCTCTGATGGTTGTACAAAGTATCGTCTTCTGCGGTGTAGAATCTGTAAAACTTGTTCAGATCCTCGCCGACAAGTTTATTGGCCCTGATGGCATGATCAAGAGCTTCTGTATATGAAATGTCTTTATCAGCCACAAATATTCCGACATTCAATCCGGTCGTCGTGCCATAAGCTCTGATCTTTATCTTTGAATTTACATCTTCAATTTTCTTTATTATGTCTTCTTCACCATGATATTCATCAATGACAGCAAAATGATCGGAGAAGATACGCACAACTGTCCCATGGGTAAACTCTTCCATAAGAATATTGGCAACAAGGATCAAAAGGTCATCGCCCTTTTCAAATCCATATTTTCTGTTATAGGATTGCATTGAATCAATATCCAGGTAGAGCACCACGGGAGTTTTTCCGCTTTCGGCGATCTTCTGCATCCTGATATCGCCATTTTTGTTAATATAATTGATGTTTGGAAGATTGGTCAGGATATCAAAATAAAACTCATCCTTCTGAAACAGCTTGTACTTATTTGATATTTCCAAAAGCATGTTTTCATGCTTCTGAACATCATGGTAAACAATAAAGGCCAGTTCTGTTCCATCTTCCATTGTCTGCCAATAGCCAACAGAATGTATCAGATGATAACCCTCATTCCGCCTGACTCTGAAAGTGATGTCATACTCGGTTTTCTTGTTAAGGAAATCCTCGCCTATCACACGGAGCTTATCCTTTTCTGCAGGATGAACCCTATCCAGCAAACCTTCTTTTAATCTGCCCCTGTAATCTTCATAAAACTCTTCTCTGGAAACATTATGGAAATTCAGGAACCCGTCAGAAATAGCAAGTGGCTCATAATCACCACTTGCTACAGGTCCCATTATTATCAACGGAATTTTAAGACTCTCATATGATCTTTTTATCGCATCAGGAAGTATATACAAAAGAATTTCTCCTTGCTTCCGTTTTCACTCCCAACAAAACACTAATAAATCATACAAGATTATTTTACATTCTATCGATAACAAACAACTAAAATAAAGATAAACTTTGAATTAAATTTCTGTTTACAGGCTTTGATCTTGAAATATTTCTTCGATCGCATCCTTGAGAACCTCAGATAAGTCGGCACCGGAGAGCCATGACAGGAATCCTGCATCGTCCATGCGATTTAATGCATCATAGACTCTGTCCTTGACCATGTTGCTGATCCAGGCTCTGTCAAGAAGCTTAAACACCTCCGACTTATGATCGTTACCGGCAAGCTTTATGCCTGATATTTCGGCAAAAGAGCCTTTGGAAGCATCAACGTCCTTGAGCTCCAGTACAATCTCTTCACCATCGGATGAAACTGCACCAAGTACCCGAACTGTATAATCCCTCTTACCGGGGATCAGTGAAAGATCACCCTCTGCAGGACCAACTGTAAACTTAAGGGTATCACCGCCAAAGGAAACCTCAAAAAGTGTGGTGGCGAACTTACCGTCAAGGTAATCCATGCTGCTTCCATCATCTTCGTAGAGTTTATAACATCCGTCTGCGCCGGCTACAACAACGATCTCCATCTGGTCGGGGTTTGCAGTGGTATTTCTGCGGTCATCTGCAGCAAGCGGCAGGATACCGCCTTCCTTCATAAGGACCGGAATAGTAGCAATATCTCTGTAGAGCTTTCTTCTCTTACCACCCCTGTAAACTCTTCCCGTGAGGACATCTGCATATCTTCCCTCAGGGATCAGCATATTCACGCAGCCGAGCTTTAAGCCCTCATCAGCAGGTGCTGTGATCGCACCAACCAGCAGATTCTCGCCGAATCCGTACTCGGTGCCGACAGAATAGGCTTCCTCGCAATCCGCATTGTCGTAGTACATAGGTCTGATAAGGGGCTTGTCCTCCTTATATGCTCTGTAATTCTCAGTATAAAGGTAAGGGATCAGTCTGTGCCTGAGCCTTAAGAAATCCTGCATAACAGCATGGTACGGCTCATCTACTGTCCAGGGCTCCTTGTTAAAGAAAGCGCTGCTGGTGCTATGAAGCCTCATGACAGGTGAAAATACGCCGTACTGTATCCATCTGATGAGCCTCTCGTTATTCTTATCTCCCATCATATGGCCGCCGATGTCGTGGCTCCACCAGCCGTAGCCAATGTTGCTGGCTGTACTTGTAAAGAACGGCTGGAAATCAAGACTCCTCCAGGTGCACACCGTATCTCCCGAAAATCCTATCGGATATCTGTGGCTTCCGGGGCCTGCATATCTGGAGAATATCATGGGTCTGATATTCCTGCCCTCCTGATCTTTATAATGGTAATGATTAAGAAGGATAAGCGGATCAACGTCTTCCGCCTTTCTGCCGGTTCCCTGTTGCCAGTCGATCCACCAGAAATCAACTCCGTCCTTCTCATAAGGGTGCATGATCTTATCAAAATAAGCATCCCTGAAGGCCTTGTCCTCGAAATCAAACTCAACGGTAGCCTCACTCTCAGGATCCACGCCCATGGACTGTGCCACCTCTTTATACATATCCTCGAAAGCCCTGACACCGTCTGCAGGATGAAGGTTTAATGTCACCGAAAGCCCGCAGTCATGCAGATGCTTTAAAAATCTCTTATAATCCGGGAACATATCCCTGTTCCAGGTATATCCGGTCCATCCGGTTCCGTACCTGGGATCCACCTCGGTTACGTGCCAGTCCATGTCAATGACCGCCACAGCAAGCGGGATCTGCTCTTTTTCAAAGTTCTCAAGGACCTTGTTGTAGGATTCCTCAGTGTACTTATAATATCTGCTCCACCAGTTGCCGAGAGCATATCTTGGGATCATGGGAGTCTTACCGCAGAGCGCATAAAAATCCTTCAGCCCGCCGTAGAAATCCTTGCCATATCCAAAGAAATACAGGTCGAGATTGCCGTTTTTTCTCTGAACAAACTTCCCGTCCCTGTTGTCATCATCATAGACAATTACCGGGCACAGTGAGTCGTTTATGATCGCATATCCGTCTCTTCCGAAAATACCTGCCTCAAGGCTGCAGCCACCGTCCTTCTCATCAAGGGTTCTGGCTGTACCCCTCATATTTCTGCCGCTGTTGGTATATTCGTGGCTGTAATGCCAGCAGGTTCCGAAGTTCTTAAGTTCAACACTAAGGCCATAGGATGAGAATTCCTCCTCATTGTATTTGAGCAGGAGTTCCCCGGTTTCCACAATAAGAAACCCACTCTCACGCCTTACGCTCGCTGCAGCGCACTTTAAATCCCTGTTTGCCACCATCATAGTAAGGCGGTCTTCGAACTCTCCGCTCTCACTGTACTCAAGTCTGATAAGTCTGTCTGTCAGAATGCTGATCCTGTACTTATCGCCGCACACCATGTAATCCATTACGTTTTCTCCCCATTAATCAAGCTTTATAATATATGCCCCGAAGGCCGGAACGTCTATCGTCATATCTCCGTTTTCACTTTTTGCGGCAAAAGACCTGCCGAATTCATCCACGTCACTGAGAGCCTTTGTTGCTCCGATTTCCCAAAGCGGGACAGTTACTTCCCTTGGCTCATCTTCCATGGAGATTATTCCCAGATATCTTTCACCCTTTAAAAACCTTGCTATGGCAAGGATGCGACCCTCAGAGAGAAGCACCTTCCTTCCGCCCTTTGCAAAAGCAGGAACAGTCCTTCTGAGCTCTATCATCCTCTTATATAGAGCATAACAAGTGCTATCTTTATCCTGCACCCGATCCCAGGGCATAGGGTATCTGCATCCGGCGTCACTTACCGTATGGCCATCAATACTAAGCTCATCGCCGTAGTAAACACAGGGAATTCCGATGAACAGAAGATATGATAAAACCACACCCCTGTATTTCTCAGCAGAAATTTCCTCGTAGTTATGCACTCTTGAAACGTCGTGAGAATCAAAGAGATTCATCTGACAGTCAGCCACCGCCTGTGGCAGGTAGTTATAGTGGTCATCGCTTCTTTTTACCACATCCTCTGCTGTCATGACATACTTTGCCTTCATGATGGTCTCGTTTCTCTGTAAAAAGAGATCCGGAAGACCTGCAAACTGCCTGATAACACGGCCATATCCGTAGTAATTCATGGGCGTGTTCCAAAGATCCCCCTGAAGATACTCGTAGCAGTCACCCCAGTGCTCTCCAATGATGAAAGCATCCTGCTTCTCCTGCCTTATAGCATAGCAGATTTCCTTCCATACTTCATCAGCAACCTGAACGTCATCATTTTTTCCGAGGACATCTGCCACGTCAAAGCGCCATCCGTCGATGTTATAAGGCGCCCGGAGCCACTTTCTCAGGACGCTGTCCTTCTTTCTGTAGATAAGGTCCCTGAGCTCTTCGTTTCGATAATCCATGAAGGGAAGGCTCTTTACACCGGCCCAGCCCTTTAGGTTTCCCTCTTCGTCCTTGAAGTAAAACTCCCTTTTGGTACGGGTCCACTCGTGCTCGCTGCCTGTGTGATTTACCGAAATATCAAGGATCAGCTTCATGTCATTTTTGTGCAGCTCCTCAGAGAGCTCGGCCAGGGCCTCATCTCCTCCAAAGTGCGGATCCACATGAAAATAATCTATGCAGTCGTATTTGTGGGTGGAATATGCAGTAAATATAGGGTTTAAGTAAATTACATTTACTCCGAGTTCCTTAAGGTACGGGATCTTGTCTTTTACCCCCTTGAGATCTCCCCCGAAGAAATCCATGCCCCAGGACTCCTCCACGGGTAGCGGAGCCATGTTCCAGTCGGGCATCTTGATGCATTTACGGCCGAAGTACTCATATTCTCCGTCACGGACATCGTTTGAAGGATCTCCGTTACAGAATCTCTCGGGAAATATCTGGTAAAAGACCGATCCATCTACCCAGTCGGGTTTGATATAGTCTGTTCTTATGATGAAATCATGCCTGTAGTCAGGTACGTATGTCTGAACTCCTGCCTGAGTGTAAAAGAATGCCGCTTCCTGTGTTACCAGCACAAAATGATACTGCAGCACAGGCTCATTCAGTGTGGTTTTTGCGCAGTAATAGTCAAGCCCGTCAGAGCTCTTTTCCCTGATCATGGGTATATAGGTCTCAGCGCCGTTAACTATTCTCCAGAGCAGAACGTCGCTGACAGGAGAACCGCTCATGAGACTAAGGCTAATGGTTATCTCCTCTCCCATTTCGGGAGAGGGGTTACTGACATAGCCTTCTGTTCCGTCGCTGTAGATACTTTTAGTCCAATCTCTCATTGAAAACCTCGTAAATAAATTATTTAGCCCTTAACTGAACCTGACAGTCCCTCTACATAGAACCTCTGAAGCCAGATGAACAGTATTACTATCGGCACCGCGATAACAACGGCTCCGGCTGCGAACTGTGTATAGTAGGAATCAATTCTTCTGAAATCTGTCATCCAGAAAAGACCTACAGCAACCGTGTATGAACTCTGTCTGTCGCCAAAGAGCAGTCTTGGGAAGATGTAGTCTGACCATGCTCCGAGGAAAGTGCCCAGCACCTGATAAACAATGATGGACTTTGACAGAGGGATCGTGATCCTTGTAAAGATCTGAAGCCTTGATGCTCCGTCAATGATAGCTGCCTCGTCGATAGCCTTTGGAATAGTATCAAAGTAGCCTTTTGTGATGTGATATCCCATAGCTGCACCTGCAGCACCTACAACGATAAGGGCGCCGATGCTCTGGTTAAGACCAAGGCCCTTTAGGATGTTGTACAGAGCTACCATGGACATGAAGCCCGGGAACATTCCGATGATCATAAGAATGTTCATAAACTGCTTTCTTCCGCTGAATCTCGTACGGCTGAGAATAAATGCTGTTCCCAGGACGATCAGAGTGTTCAGTACACATCCGCAGACTGCAACGATCATGGTATTGAGCCACCATTTTCCAAACGGAACCGCGGAATTGTGGAAGAGATCGTAGAAGTTTTTAAGCGTCAGGTGCTTGGGGAAGAAGTAGCCAACGTAGTAGCCCTGCTCCGCACGAAGTGATGTCAGAAGGATCCAGAGAATCGGGAACATCCACATTACTCCGAGGATTGTAAGCACTATGTAACCAACATTTACCTCAGCAAGCTTCATGATGAAGACAAGGCTGCAGTAAGATGCTGCAAGTCCGATCCAGAAGCCGAATCCGGCGTTCTTTAAAAGAAAATTATCCTCAATCCCGCTCTCTTCAAGAATGAGCTTTAATGCAAACAGAAGCGTTGTCCAAAAGAAAGTTGCAAAAATCTGAACAAACATCCATGCCTTTACAATCTTTACACCGGTCTTAAGGTATGAGATCACCCCAAGGACCAGAGAAACTATTGTAAGAGCGGCAGCAAGATACAGGAAAAAAGATATCTTCGCTGAGTTATCCGCGGATAGAACATTCATCATGGTGCTGAGCATGTTCTTTCTGCCGGCATCAGCACTTGTAAAGGGTAAAAGGATCGAAGCAAATCCGATCACTACTGCAATAAAGGCCCTAAGGAGGTATTCTGTCTTAAGTCCTATAACTATTTTATTGTTCATTATTGGAATCCCTCCTCATTCTTCATTGATCCCGATCTCTGGAATGTGATCAGCGTAAATGTCGCTGAAATTATAAAGATTAGGATACCGATGGTAGCTGCCAGGTTGTAGTCGTTGGTATCAGCTGTCAGCTTGTACAGCCAGGTAACAAGAAGGTCCGTCTTACCGGCGCCCTTGTAATAATCAAGTGTCATTGGACCGCCGCCTGTCAGGAAGTAGATAGCACTGAAGTTGTTGAAGTTACCGATCAGGTTTGCGATCAGATATGGTGTTGTTACAAAGAGCATATACGGGAAGGTGATCTTCCTGAAGATCACGAAGGGGCTTGCCCCGTCGATCCTTGCGCTCTCATAGAGCTCTGCAGGGATATTCATCAAAATACCGCTGACCATAAGCATGGTTACCGGTACACCGATCCAGAAGTTGACCAGGATCACCGAAACCCTTGCATAGTTTGCCTGTGTCAGGAATGGCACAGCAGAAGCTGTCCAGCCCCATTTCTGGATAAGTACGTTAAAGATACCCTTCTCGCCGAGCATGGTTCCCACAACCTTAAGCGAGATAAATGCAGGAATACCCATGGTAACAACGAAGATTGTTCTCCAGAATTTCTTGAACTCAATGCCCTTTGAATTGATGATCATAGCAAGGATCATTCCGCCAAAGTAGCAGGAAAATGTCGCAAAAATTCCCCAGATAAAGGTCCAGCCAAGAACCGGCCAGAATGTCTGTGAGAGCTTTTCGCTCGACATAAGAAGTGTTTTGAAGTTATCGAGAGCAACCCAGTCAAAGAGATGTCCCGGTGGCTGATGCTCATTGTCGTAGTTGGTAAACGCCATGAGGATCATGTAGATCAGAGGCGTAAACGTAAATATTAAAAGTCCTACTACAGGTATTGCTAGAAGCAGGAAATGAATATTCTCATTAGTTAATGACTTAACGTCTTCGATAAAATTGTTAACGTGATGTCCGTGATCGTGATTAAATCTTGCATTTTCTCCGGAAGAAATCGAGAACAGCCATATTGCTGCAAAACAGATTGTAACAACAATGGCAACCACTCCTGTAAGGAGAATGATCATTGAGTTGTCACCCGCCTGCATCTCATAGATGCCGAGTGCCTCATTGTAGCCCATGCCCTGTTCATGCTCGCCCAGGGTGGCAAGACCGCGTAAAAGATTTACGCCGGTAGTAAACAAAAAAATTAAGTAACATGCTTCAAGTAAAAGGAACAGAAGTCCCTTCGTAACCTGGCCGTATCTGATATTTGCAAGTCCGCAAAAGACATAGCTGAGTTTAGAGAAGATGTTTCCCTTTGTAAAAGTCGTGATAAAATTTCTGCGCTTATACTCTCTATCCATTTTGAGCTCCCCATAAAATATCATCGGGGCCGCAGACGCAGCCCCGATAAAGAAACTACTTCAGTTTATTACTCTGTAAGTGTTCCTGTGATGCTGTCTACAAGTGCATCAAGCTTTTCCTGTGCATTGGCCTTTGTGATCTCGCCTGAAATAACGCCCTCACCAAATGCCTGTGCAGGTGTCCAGTAGTCACCCATCTTGGAGATTGAAGGCTGGTTTGTAGCCTTTGAAGCCTGTGCATTAAGTGCTGCTGCAACCTCATCGTTTGCGATCTCGGAAGAAGATGCAAGTGAGTTAAGTACAGGAACATCACCCTGGTTCTGGTATCTTATAAGGCTGTTGTCAGGGTTTGCAAGGAATACTGCAAGCTGCTGAGCTGCAAGAGGGTAAGCTGTTGTTGACTTAACTGTGATCGTCTTGAAATCAACGAAGTTTGAAAGCTGTACTTCCTTGCCACCGATGTTAGCTGTAGGAAGTGCTACTGCTCCGAGCTTGTCGCCAAGTGACTCTCTGTAAGAAGGAGCGCTCCATGCACCGTCTGTGATAGCTGCAAGGTTGCCTTCCTTGAACTCTGCTCCGCCTACGCCGTCCTTGTTCTCAAGGTACTTAGGGTTGCCTGCAAGATCAATGATGTACTCTGCTGCTGCAAGACCTGTCTCATTGTTCCATGAGCACTCTGAAGGGTCTTTTCCGTCAGGTCCGAAGAGTGTGCATCCTGCGCCGAGGAAGAAGCTCTCGATGTACCATGAGTTTGTGATGTTTGTACTGAAGTTGTACTTGGCACCGTTGTCCTTGGCAAGGATTGTCTCAAGGCTCTTAACGTCATCTGCTGTAAGAAGATCCTTGTTGTAGTACATAAAGTATGTGTTAGGTGAGAAAGGTGCTGCATATGTAAGACCATCAACTGTTACAGCTGTAAGTGCACTCTCAGGAAGGTCAGATGCGATTGTCTCGAAATCCTTTGTGATAGGAAGGAGAAGTCCCTTGTTAACAAGGTCTGCAACTCCACCCGAAGGTGTATAGAAGATATCAGCTGCTGTATCAGGATCTGTTGTGAGCTGCTGAGGAGCCTCATCGATACCTACAACTGCGATCTCGTAGGTGATGTTGAACTCATCGTGAAGATCATCGAATGCCTGAACTGCTGCATCTGTGTCCTCAACTGCCTCTTCAGGAACCCAGATCTTAAGTGAAACATCCTGTGTCTCTGCAGGTGCTGCTGCGTTTGCATCAGCCTGAGCTGTCTGAGTTGCTGCTGCGTTGTCTGTCTGTGTGGCAGCGCCGCTTGGTGTGTCGTTTCCGCATCCTACAAGTGCAGAAGCTGCTAATACTCCGCTCATAAGTAGTGCGCTTAACTTTTTCATTTTCATTACCGTAATCCTCCTAATTAACTATTCCCCAAAGTATTGGGTTTTTGTATTGGTTAATCGCTTTACGTAGAATATAAACTAAAGGCCATCCGGGGTCAATCCCCGGACAGCCTTTTCTATGTTTTGAATAAAAAATGAGGTTAACGAATGGTTAACGAATTTTATTGTTCTAACAGGTTGCGAACTGAAAACCGCTCTGCTACTCGGATTGGAAGCCTTTCATCCACTACAAGGTCCTTTTCTCCGTTTATCATTCTAAGGAGGTACTCCCAGGCCTTTTCTGCCTTAACGTCGAAATTCTGAGCCACCGAAGTGAGCTTTGGAGTTGTGTATTCACAGTTGGGCAAATTGTCAAATCCTATGACTGAAACATCGTAGGGTACCCTTATCCCGCACTGTGTAAGGCCTTCTATGACACCAAGTGCCACAATATCAGACATACAGGCGACTGCTGTGTAGCTCCCGCCGGAAAATCCGATATTCTGGCCGGCTTCAACCGCATTGATATATATGGTATCCGTGTAAAAGACATTGCTCTCTCCGAAAGGAACTCCGCTCTCCTTGCAGGCTGTGGCAAAGCCCTTGTATCTCTCGGTTATAACGCCCTCTCCGTCTATTACCGGAGTGACCAGGGCAAGATTCTTATGTCCCTTTCCGATGAGATATCTTGCGGATAAGTATCCGCCTCTGTAATCTTCAATACCCACGTTAACTATATTTTCTCCGGGAGCATAAGTATCAATAAATACTACCGGTGCGTCAACAAGCTTCTTTATCTCTTTTACCTCATCCGGATAAATGCCCAGGAAGAAGGCACCGTCTACATTCCAGGATGAAAGAAGCGGAATGATCTCCTTGGGGTCATGCACGCATCTCATCATGAGATAGTAATCCTCGTTCCTTACGCAGCGCTCTATGGCCGCGATAATATGGGCATTATAAGGATTGGTAAAAAAGTCCTCGTCGGCACCAAGATATGGAATCACAAGACCTATGATCCTGCTCTGCTTCTTGGCCAGGGACCTGGCAATAGCATTGGGCTGATAGTTGGTCTCTTTGATTATATCGAGGACTCTTTTTCTGGTCTCCTCGGAAACCTTATGGTTATTACCGTTGATGACATTTGAAACCGTTGCGGTACTAACCCCTGCCCGCTCGGCAATAGTTTTTAAATTCATTTTTTCCTCCTACGAAGCAAGGACGCCGTGTCAGTTTGCTCCGATAATGTAAAATTCCCACGGTGCAAAGGTGTGGAGCTGCCCCGGAAGCTCTCCGCCGGTGCCATATTCCGCTTCTGCTCCGCTAAACAGCACTTCTTCTTTTCCTGTTAACGCGCTGCCAAGATCAATGTCCTTCTGCTCTCTCTTGGAGAGGTTGAATATACATATGACCTCGTCTCCTTTTATAACTCTCTTATAGGCAAAAATATTCTTGTTGCCCAGATCAAGTATCACAAATCCCTCGCCTGTATTGTCGCTCCCAAGGGCTTTGTGCTCTGTTTTTAAAAGAGACAGCTCTTTTATCAGATTCCTGTAATCTCTGCCCGTCCGGTTCCAGTCTATAGTGTCCTTCTCCATGAAGGCTATGTTCTTGTCATATGCTATCTCATCTCCCGAATAGATCATAGGAATGCCGGGAAGGGTGAATATAAGGCTGTACATAGACGGAAGTATCTCCTCAGGAAAAGCCTCATCTATGGTTCTGTCCCATGAGTTAACATCGTGGTTATCAAGGTAAAACATAGGAAATGTGTTGTTATCTGCAGATGGCATATAGAGCTTTATCTTGTCAGCGCTCTTGCTATCCTTAGCTACAGCCAAAAGAGTCTCATAAACCTTTGTGGCATAGTTGGAATCAAAGCCGTACTCAAGGTTTGCCGCAGCCACTCCTCCGAGATCTTCCTCGAGCATGTAGATGTCTTTTACCTTATCAAGCTCGATCCTGGCCTCTCTCCAGAAATCCTCGGGAACGCCCGCTGCATAATCGCACCTGAAGCCGTCTACGTCGTACTCCTCAACCCAGTACTTCATGCACTCTATCATCTCTTTTCGCATATCGGCATTGTCGTAGTTAAGGTCGGCAACGTCGGGCCATCCCATGCCCTCCGGGGAGATGATCTTCCCATCCTTTTGGGTATACCAGTCGGGGTGCTCTGTGATCCAGGCATTGTCCCAGCCTGTGTGATTGGCAACCCAGTCAAGCATCACGTGAAAGCCCATGTCATGAGCCTTATCCACCAGTGCCTTGAAATCTTCTTTGGTTCCGAATTCGGGATTAACATCTCTGTAATCGCTGACTGAATAATAAGAGCCCAACTTGCCTGATCTGTTGGTGACAGAGATGGGATGGATAGGCATAAACCAAAGGGTGTTGATGCCCATGTCTTTTAATGTCTCAAGATGTTCAGCGAACTCGTTTATAGTTCCTGACTTAGTATACTGTCTTAAGTTAACCTCATATAAAACCGCAGTCCTTGTCCATTCCGGGGCCCGGCTTTCTGTGGGAACAGCCTCGGCTTTTGCAGAAGAACAACCTGTGCAGACAACAGTTGCCACAAGTAAAATCCATGCAGCAACGAGTTTATTAACGTATCTCATAACTATCGCTCCTTTGTAAATGCTGAAAAAACATTACATTAAGCGATTAACCTTTTTTACTATACAAAAAAGGGGACTCTTTTGCAAGTCCCCTTTCAAGTACCTGTTATTACAGATTTTCACGACTTTGAAACCAGTTCTTCAAAATCCGCAACCGGTATGGGTTTTGAGAAATAATAACCCTGGAACAGATGACAGCCCAGCTCTTTTAATCTCTCAAACTGTTCTACGGTTTCCACGCCCTCAGCAAGAGAAATGATCTGAAGATCCTCAGCAAGGCGGATCACGTTCTTGACGATGATGTCCGCTTTCTCTTCATCATTGCTCTTACCCAGGAATTTCATGTCGATCTTTAATATATCAACCGGCATGTCTTTTAACATATTAAGTGAAGAATATCCGCTGCCGAAATCGTCCATTTCAATGATAAAGCCCTGCTTCCTGAATTCTTCCAGGAGTCTCATCTTGTCCTCAGTATCCCTCATAATGCTGGACTCTGTAACCTCTATGCGCAGTCTGTGCGGATCGATGTCGTATTCTACTACATCACTTACTATCTCAGCCAGGACATCCGTCATGTAAAAGTCTTTTGGCGAAACATTTACAGAGATAAAGAAGTCGGGATGTGTCTTTTCCCAGCGCGACAGGATTGCACAGGTCGATTTCCAGATATGCTTGTCCAGATCAGTGATCATGCCGTTATCTTCAAACAGCGGTATGAAATCTCCGGGAGACATGAAGCCGTGAACGGGATGGATCCAGCGTACAAGAGCCTCAGCACCGACAATCTTTCCGCTTGTATCTGCGATCGGTTGAAGATATGGAACAACCTGGTTCTCAGCTATGGCAACATCAAGCTGGGATGAGATTTCCTGATCCCATATCATCTTTTCCCTGATCTTCTTATCAAAGAAAGCAACGTGTTTTCTGTAGTCATCTTTTATGGAATCAAGCGCCATAAGGGCTCTGTCAAAAAGGACTGACGGATCGCGGTCTCCATCTTCTATCTCGCAGAATCCTATATGTATTACAAGCCGCTGCTCTGTATCGCCCATCTTTACCTTGAAATTGGCAAGATCCTTTTCCAATACCTCCTGATCAAAAAGGGCCTTGGGAAGGCATGACCCAAAGGTATCACCGGCTATGCGGCCGTAAATACAGGTATCATCAGCATAACTTTTGAGCCAGTCGGAGATCTGTATAAGCGCTGCATCACCAAACTCCCTGCCAAATACATCGTTAAACATCTTAAAGTCACAGATGTATGTGGATGCCACATAATAGTCCTTTAATGTCTGCTGTTTCAGGCGGTCTGAAATCATTTTAAAGGTATATTCCCTGTTGTAAATTCCTGTAAGAGCGTCATGGTTTGCAGCAAACAGCTCCTTTTTAATGCGCTCTTTTTCCGAGGTTATATCTCTTATCTTGACATAAGAGCCTAGATCCATGTTATATCTGTCGCTGAATCTCCCATGAGCAACCATGTAGCAGCGCTCGTTTGGCGCTGTCCCCAGTATCATTTCAACCTCTTTTGCCTCAGGAATACTATTTATATCCCCGAAAAGAGTTGTGACCGTATTTGAAATTTCCTCAAGATTTTCGCTCGAAATTCCTGTAAGCTCTTTTGCCGGATCATTAACCCAGATACACCTGCCTTCAGGACCATACAGCAGCACAGACACTTTTGTGTCAGAGACAATGTTGGCAAGCATGCTGTCTAAAAGCCGAAGCGGTCTGTAGCGAATTGAGAAGTAATAGATCATCAGGCCCAATATTGTAAATCCGATCATTGATCTGTCAATCGGAATGCGGCCAAAGACATAGTACGCCTGCCATAGCGTACCCATGATCAAAGTAAAGAGAATGACGATATAGCGCTCCTTGTAGAGCATTGGCACTTTTATGGCTCTTTTAACAAAAACAAATATTACAATGGCAATAGCGCTGTAACAGATGACTCTGTGAATGGAAACTCCAAGATGCGGGATATTTATGAAGTACGACTTCCCATACGCATCAACTTCCTGAAGTTCAAAGGCATGTCCGAATATATTATTAAAAAGAAGCTGCAAAACATCTACTGTGAAAAGCAGATGCAGCCAGATGGGCACAATGCGCTTTTTCCGGGTTTTAGTGTCTCTGACACGGCAATACTCTCTGGTGAACCTCAAAAGCAGATACATGGCAATATCCATGCCGATGTAGTACATATAATAGCCCACCAGCGCTACACCTCTTTTGCCGGTGCCGATGATAAGCATATTTCCGAATACGGGGATTATAAGTGACAGGCAGAATACACAGACCGTTCTGCCGATAGGTTTAATAGACCGCAGCGAAGCTTGACTACACAGGAGTAATGTAGCGATAAGCAATGCAAATATTACAACAAATGCATATCTGGTCATAAAACCGCCCTCTCGAATAATGCAAAAAAGCGCATAATAGTCCACTTAAATTCTATACTTTATTCGGAGGAAAAGATATCTAAATATCGCAAATTTATTAAACTTTAATTATTGGATATTTATACAGTTTATGCATTGTGTTTAATGGTCAGACTCTTCTACCAGGACTCCAAGTACCACAAACTGAAGGTCATCCTTCTTTGTACAGGTGGAAAGAGTGACAACCTTGCTGTCCCCGGTCACCGGAATCTCTGAATCCATGTAGGACTTGATCCTGACCGGCTCTGCATCCTTTACAAATTCAAGAGCTGCCTCAGCAACATAGTCATAGAGGACATAGGTCTCCGGTACATCCATGTACTCAAAGATCAGATATCTGTAGGCCTTTGTCGGGGTGATGATCTGGAAATACTGATGATCATTGTAATAAGCCGGATCTTTTCTGTACTCTCTGAGGGAGCCAAACATTGTGCCGTCCTTCATGTTATGGCCGTAAACGATGGAATTGGCATCGGAGAAATCGGCGGCTGAGCGATAATCCAGGAAGATCGCACCTGTGGGTGCCTCATTGCCCATGTAATCAAGCTTGCTGTATTTCTCGTTATCCGTGGTGTGCATGATCGGATAGCTGATGTGCCCATCCTCGAAGTATACCCAGCCAATCATCTCAGGATATGCTTCCATGAGCTTGTCCAGCTCTATGTCGGAAGTGTCCCAGGATTTCCTTGGGGCGGTGGTTGTTGCGGATTCGGCTGTTGTGTTGGTGGTGGCGCTGGTTGTCTGCTGGTCCTCGACAACTTCTGTGCTTATCTGTTGCTCCGTGTCAGCTGACTGATCTGCGCTTATCTGCTGGTCCAAGTCGATTGACTGATCTGTGCCGGCTTGCTGCTCAGTAGAACCGGCTGCGACAGTATCAATCACTTCCTGTACCTGTTCTGAAGCTTCAAGCTCTTTTGCCTGATCTAAGCTGTCACTGTCCACTGCTGTTTCACTTCCTGATCCCATTGTTGCCGGGCTTGTAAGCCTCTGCGCTGCGAGAATTGCTATGCACAAAAGAACTCCTGCCATCACAATACCGGCTATTCTCTTGCCTGTTGATGCGTTCTTTCCAAATAAAGAACAAACAAAAATGGCAATAGAGAACAGCGCGCTAAGTACTGCTACGAGCAGAAGTGTCAAAAAAGTCATTACTGCCGCGATGGATCTGTGCTTCTCATTAAAGCCCTTTATCGCCAGCATAAGACTCTGTATTAAGTTCTTTTTTCTTTCTTCTAATTTACTACTTAACTGCAAAACTAATTACACCTCTCAATTCAACCTGACAATAATACCACATGAGAGGCAAAAATCACAATGAAATTTATTAATCCTCAGGAGATTCTCTCGTAGATCTTGACGAAGTCCACAGAAGCCTCGCGGGCCATGTCGGAATCTTTGCCGCCGAAGCCGTGGCCGGCGCCCTTGACTTCACGAAGGGTTGCATAGCCGTAGTTGGCAGCTGCAGTTCTGGAGTACTCAATAGGCACCACATCGTCCTTGTTGCCGTGGATAATAAGGACCGGCTTGCCAAAGCCTGTCTGGAGGTCCTTGATGTCGATGTCTGCTGCGACCTTGTCATATTCAGGACTTATGGACATGCCAAAAACCTCTGTTTCTCCGCTCTCCAGGCGCTTTTTGGAATCATCCGGAATAACAAAAGCCGGATACCAGAGGATTAGTCCTTTCACGTCCTCTGTGTAGGCGCGTCCTACAATTGCAGAAACAAGGCCTCCCTGGGACTCTCCCTGAAGGTATAAGCTATCTTTGTCCACGTAGGACAGGCATTTTACGCTCTCCATCACATCCACAAGATCAGATGCCTCAGTCATGACCGTCATCTCCTGCATTGATCCGTCGCTTTGGGATTCAGGTCCGCCGCCGCAGAAGTCGAAGAACACGCATACTATGCCATTCTCAGCATATCCGTCTCCGTGATGCATAAGTTCCCGATAGTTTGAGCCAAATCCGTGTGTAAATATCACCGTAGGGAATGCACCTTCACCATCCGGTCTGTATATCAGTCCCCTGATGATGCGGCCATTCTCCTTGGTAACTTCAAGTTTTTCTTCTATTGTTTTATATGTATTCTTTTCCATACATACAATCTTACCACTTTTTTTGGTCCCTGGGGACGGAGTCAAGGGCTCATTTTTTGGCCCCTGGGGGCGGAGTCAGCGGCTCATTTTTTGGCGTAGTCTGCTTTGCGGATGGCTGACCTGAGGATCTTGCCGTTGGCGTTGTGGGGAAGGCTCTTTTCAAACTTCACCATTCGCGGATATTTGTAGATGGCGGTTCTCTTTTTGACATAGTCCTGAAGCTCTACAGCAAGTTTGTTACTGGGTTCGTAGCCCTCATTGAGGACAACGCTGGCCTTGACAAGCGCGCCGCGGTTTCTAGACGGAAAGCCTGTAACAGCACACTCAAATACTGCCGGGTGGCGCATCAGAATATCCTCAACTTCCGAGGGACCGATCCTGTAACCGCTGGACTTTATTACGTCATCGTTTCGTCCCACGAAGAAGAAATTCCCGTTTTCATCACGGATTGCCATATCCTTGGTATGGTAGATCCCGCCTTCCCAGACTTCCCTGTACTGGTCATCAGCGCCCAGATAGCCCGAAAATACTCCGACCGGGCGTTTTCCGTCCCTGGGCACAATTACGATCTCGCCCTCTGTTCCAGCGGGGACCGGATTATTGTCTTCATCCACAAGTTCCACATGGTAAAGAGGCGAAGCCTTACCGATACTGCCCGGGACCTGCGCATCTTCAACCGTGGTACAGATCTGAAGTGCCGTCTCCGTCTGCCCAAATCCCTCGCGGATCGTGAGCCCTGTAAGCTCCTTGAATTTCGCCGAAACCTCTTTTGGCATGGATTCACCCGCAGTTGTCACAAATTTCAGATTCTCAAGATTGTACTTGCCAAAATCCTCCAGCACAAAGTACTTATATATAGTAGGAGGCGCGCAGAATGTATTGACCTTCTCCTCCTCCAACAGTCTTAGCATATCCCCGGCATAGAACTGCTCGTAGTCATAGACCATGATGGCAGAGCCCATGAACCACTGGCCGTAGAGCTTTCCCCAGGCCGTTTTGGCCCATCCGGAATCCGCCACAGTCAGATGCAGTCCGCCGGGCTTAACACCGTGCCAGTTTTTGGCGGTGAAAATGTGAGCCAGCGGATAGGAAAAGTCGTGTATCACGGCCTTTGGAGCCCCGTTGGTTCCGGAAGTGAAGTAATACAGCATAGGATCCGCCACATTTGTTTTTATTCTGGCAAAAGAGCTGTCGGCTCCCTCCACAATCTCCTCAAAGCACAAGGAATCCCTGTATCTGTCGCCCACAACAACCATGTTTACCGGCATCCCTGATACAGCTTCAGCCACTTTGTCGCAGATATCATCAGCATTTACGCAGATCACAGCCTTGGCGCCGGAGAGCCTCATCCTCTCCCTGATATCCTCTGCAGAAACCATGTGGGACGTGGGAATTGCCACTGCTCCAAGCTTGTGGATAGCCAGGATACTTATCCAGAATTCGTAGCGCCTTTTAAGGAGCAGCATAATGCCATCGCCCCTTCCAATCCCCAGCTCCTTAAAAGCGTTTGCAGCCTTATTGGACAGGCGCCTTATATCTTCAAAGCTAAATCTCGTAATGATGCCTTCGGCAGTCTTGTGTAAAAGAGCCAGACTCTCCGGAGCTTCATCGGCAAATCTGTCCATCACATCGTAGGCAAAGTTAAAATCATCGCCATAATCAAGAATAACGTCTGTTATGTTTCCCCGGCTGTCCCTGATCTCTTTATAATAATCCTCATATATCATGGGTTTTCTTCCTTTAATAACCAACTTTTCTGAACTTCTGATAGCGCTGCGCAACAAGTGTCTCTGTAGGGATCTCCATAAGCTCAATTAACTGCGCATAAATCTCATCCGAAAGTCTCGGCACTTCTTTGCTCTTTACCACCTTGTCGATAAGTCCCAGATCAAACAACTTAGCAGCTGTAAGACCCAAAGCCTTAGCAGCCACATCCGCCTTTTCCTGAGTCTTCCATAAAATATTAGCACAGCTCTCAGGCGAAACAACGCTAAAATACGCATCCTCCAGCATCCAGATCCTGTCTGCATGGCTGAGCGCCAGAGCTCCGCCGCTTCCGCCTTCTCCTATTACTATTGAGAGGACCGGAACCATTAAGTCCGACATTTCTGCAAGGCACATGGCTATGGCTCTTCCCTGCCCTCTCTCCTCGGCATCAATCCCGCAGTAAGCGCCTGCGGTATCAACAAAACAAACTACCGGCCTCCCAAACTTCTCGGCCTGTTTCATGAGCCTTAGAGCCTTTCTGTATCCCTCGGGCATAGCGCTTCCAAAGTTGTGCTCTATGCGCTCCTCAGTGTTCTTGCCCTTCTCTATTCCGATCACGGTTACTGCCAGATCTTCAATCCTGCCGATTCCGGCAATTATAGCTCTGTCCTCACCAAAAAGCCTGTCCCCATGAAACTCCACAAAGTCTTTTACCACAGCCCAGATAAAATCTACGGCGGTCAGGCGATTCTCTGATCTTGCAGCCCTGACTATCTCTATATCATTCATTTCCAAACATCACCTCTTAGCCTTAGCAGCCATGGAGCTTGAGAATTCTGTCAATGTAATCCCTCTGCTCTGACCTCTCCACTATCGCGTCTATAAAGCCGCACTCCAGCACCCTCTCAGCCTTCTGGAAGCCTTCCGGAAGCTTCTGATTGAGCGTCTTTTCAATTACCCTCGGCCCTGCAAACCCGACTCTGGCATGGGGTTCCGACAGGGTTATGTCCCCAAGCATGGCAAAAGAGGCATCGACACCTCCCGTAGTTGGATTTGTCAGGAGCACGATGTAGAGATTTCCTTCTTTATCATGTCTTTTGACCGCGGCAGATATCTTGGACATCTGCATCAGGGAGATCATTCCCTCCTGCATCCTTGCACCGCCGGAGACCGTGACTCCGATCACAGGCAGATGATTCTCGGTAGCATATTCAAAGAGCCTTGTGATCTTCTCGCCCACAACAGCGCCCATGGAGCCCATCATGAAGTTTCCATCCATTGCAAAGATGCAGACTTTGCTTCCGCCGATGGTGGCTTCTCCGCAGATAACTCCCTCAGTTTCACGGCTCTTTTCCCTGGCTGCGGAGAGTTTCTCCTCATAGCCCGGAAAATCCAGGATGTTTCTGGATCCCATGTCCCGGTTCATCTCGATAAAGCTTCTCTTATCAGTGAGCATCAGTATTCGTCTGCGGGCTCTGACCGGAAAATAGTGCCCGCATTCAGGGCAGACAAAATTGTTCTTCCTGATCCTGGCCACCGACACCGGTTTAGAACACTTTTTGCAGGTTATTCTCCTGCTCCTTGGCCTGTTTCCTGTATTTTCAAGCTCATTGTTGGCTTTCAGAAATAAGCTCTTAAGTTCCATATCTTATAACACCTTCTGACAGATTCCCGTGTCGTAGTTTCCTATGACAAATCTGCCGTTTTCCATGAATTTCATGTGCATATCCCTGTTGTTGTCCACTCCCAGGAGCACAAATTCGGAGAGAGCACTCTTCATCTTGCGGATTGCACCGTCCCTTGTATCCGAGCAGACGATGAGCTTACCGAGCATTGAGTCGTAAAAAGGCGTAACTTCATAGCTCTGATAAAGCGCCGAATCAAATCTGACATCAACGCCTCCCGGAACATGAAGCAGCTCGACCATTCCGGTCGATGGCGTGAAATCCCTGGCATTTTCTGCACAGATCCTGCACTCGATGGCATGCTTTTTCCTGCTGATCTCCTCCTGCTCAAAGGGGAGCTCAACTCCCGCAGCAGTCCTGATCTGCCATTCCACGATATCGATACCGCAGACCATTTCGGTCACCGAATGCTCAACCTGGAGCCTGGTGTTCATCTCCATGAAGTAAAATTTATCTCCCTTTACAAGGAATTCCACGGTTCCCACTGTCACATAACCGACAGCCTTAACAAGTCTCTCTGCAGCCTCATACATCCTGCTGCGCAGGTCCTCAGCAAGGAGCGGCGCCGGACATTCCTCGATCAGCTTCTGGTTCTTCCTCTGAACAGAGCAGTCTCTGTCGCCCAGTATCAGTACCTTGCCCTTAACATCAGCAATTATCTGCACTTCGACATGCTTGACGTTTTCTAAGTATTTCTCCATGAAAACTGCATCATCGGCAAAAGAGCTCTTCGCTTCCTTCCTGACCTGTTCAAAGGCGGAAACAAGCTCTTTTTCCACTCTGACAACCCTGATACCCTTGCCACCGCCTCCGGCTCTGGCCTTTAAGATCACAGGATAGCCGATGATCTCTGCATTTTTCAGTGCATCATCAGCGCAGGCAAGTATGTCACTTCCCGGAGTGACAGGAACGTCAGCATGCTTTGCAATCTCCCTTGCAACCTCTTTCTGTCCCATTTTGCGCATGATCTCTTCGCTTGGACCGATCAGGACAACGCCGTTTTCACGGCACTCTTTAGCAAATTCAGGGTTTTCGGACAGCATTCCGTAGCCGGGGTGGATTGCCTCAGCACCGGTCTTCTTCGCCACTGTCAGGATGACATCCATATTCAGGTAGCTGTCTTTTACCATGGGACCTCCGATGCAGTAGCTCTCATCGGCCATTTCCACATGAAGGGAACTCTTGTCGGCCTTGGAATAAACAGCAACCGTCTGGATTCCCATCTCTTTGCAGGCTCTTATTACGCGCACTGCCACTTCGCCTCTGTTGGCAATCAGGATCTTAGAAAACATCTCAGTTCTCCTCCAATATGGCAAAAGAAAAATCGCCGCTCATACACTTTTTCCCATCAACGGTAAGTTCCCCGTGAAGCATGTACATAGGATGACTCTCCCTAAGGAGCTTTGTGTCGATCTTTATCCGATCACCGGGCTTTATCATCCCGCGAAATCTTACCTTATCCAGCCCCGTATACACCGGTGTTGTTCCCTCTCCCGTCATCCTGTCCGCAAACATAATGCAGGCGGACTGAGCCATCATCTCACACTGGATGACTCCCGGTACGATAGGATTTCCGGGGAAATGCCCCTGTAAAAAGAACTCATCGCCCCTTACGGTGTAATACCCGGTAGCCGATCCGTCTTCATTCAGATACGCCTCGTCCACAAGAAGCATGGGCTCTCTGTGGGGAAGGATATTTTTAATTTCTTCTCTGTACATATCTGCCTCCCTTACTCAATAACAAAAAGAACCTGATCAAACTCCACAAGATCACCCTCACCGGCGCAAACTTCAATCACAGTGCCATCTATCGGTGCTTTCACTTCATTCATCATCTTCATAGCCTCCAACGTGCACAGTACATCGCCCTTGGAGACCTTATCGCCCACTACGACAGCTTTTTTGTCACCCACTGAGCCGTAAAACACGCCAAGAAGAGGAGCTTTTACCTCAACTCCCTTGCCGGCTTTATTTGCAGGAGCCTGCTCCGGTTCCTTAGAAGAGAGTGGTGGGGTTGGCATTGTAGCCGGAACCGGTGCAGAGCTCTGAGAGGGAGCCATCTCTCTTTTAAGCTTTAACTTAAAGTCGCCCTCCTGAACATCAAGCTCAGTCAGGGAGAGCCTTTCAAATATTTCCTCATAATCTTTTAACGAATTAGTCATTACTTAGCCTCATATCGTTTAAATGCAATACATGCGTTATGTCCGCCAAATCCAAGGGATGTGCTGATCGCATAATCAACCTGCACGTTTGCTGCCTTGTTTACAGTGTAGTCAAGGTCGCACTCCTCATCCGCTTCCTTATAGCCTATGGTCGGAGGGATCACGCCATCCTTAAGAGCCATGACTGAAGCTATTGCCTCAACAGCACCTGTGGCGCCCATCATGTGTCCTGTCATTGATTTGGTCGAGCTTATGTGGATGTCGTAAGCTCTTTTCCCAAAAACAGCCTTGATCGCCTTGGTCTCCATGGCATCGTTCAAATGCGTTCCTGTACCGTGGGCATTTATGTAGATTTCCTCGCTATCGCCGATCTTCGCCTCATTCACGGCATTTCTGATGGCTCTTATAGCACCGTCGCCCTCAGGATCGGGAGCTGTGATGTGATAAGCGTCCGCAGTGTTGCCATAGCCTACAACCTCAGCCAGGATCTGCGCTCCGCGCTTTTTGGCGTGTTCATACTCCTCAAGGATCAGGATTCCTGCGCCTTCACCCATTACAAAGCCGCCTCTTCTCTTATCAAAGGGAAGACTGCCCTCCTCCGGGTTCTCAGCAAGGTTCAGGGCCTGGCAGTTGATAAATCCTGCCATTGCCAGCTCATTTATAGAAGCCTCGCTTCCGCCGGCGATTATGGCATCCGCATACCCGTGCTTGATGGCTCTGTAGGCCTCTCCCAACGTGTGGGTTGAGGTTGCACAGGCCGTGACCACAGGAAGTGTCGGGCCTTTGGCACCGAACTTGATGGAAACCGCTCCTGCAGCCATGTTGCTGATCATCATAGGCACAAAGAACGGCGAAACCATGTCGGGACCTTTGTCCCTGAGTTTATCCTGCTCACGGATCGTGGTGTTTATACCACCGATTCCGGAACCTATATATACTCCAAAACGCTCTTTATCCAGGTCTGACTCAAGGATTCCGCTCTGCTCTACAGCCTGCTTGGCAGCTGCCATTGCGTACTGCATGAACAGGTCTGATTTCCTGATCTCCTGCATACTGTCGTAATAGTTCTTCGGGTTAAAATCCTTAACCTCCGCATCCAGACTGACTTTAAGCCCCGATGCATCGAAT
>JAFSTR010000078.1 GCA_017445665.1 Butyrivibrio sp.
TATGTACGATGCACTGACCGATGAAAAGGTAATGGATGCAACGAAGTTAGCTGATTCAGTAGCAACATTCACTCCAGCAAAATCAGGTGAATTCTACTTTGTGATCTCTGCAGACAGAAAAGATGAAGAGACCAAGGTAAGTGAAAAGTCTGAAGCGGTTAAGTTTGTTCTTCCTCTTACAGCTCCTCAGATAAAGAGCATTGTAAACAAGGGTAACGGAACTGTTCAGGTTAAGTTCTATTCCGTTGCAGAGGCAACAGAGTACACAATTTTTGCAACAAATAAGATTGAAGAGAATGGCAAGTCTGACAGAGGCAAGTTCATACCGGAAGAGGTTGTGAACGACACAAAGACTGAGTATTCATATACTTTTGTAGGTCTTAATGTTGGCGATACTTATGAGATCAAAGTGGTTGCAAAACGTGACCGCGATGAGGACGGAAAGACTGTTACAGACGAATCCGAGGCTACAACCAAGGATATCGAAGTTACTAAGAATTCCGAACGTGAGTGGGTATTCTCTGCGTTTGGTCAGGGTGTTTCAAGCGGTTCGAACTGTAACTATAAAGTGAACGATGACGGAACAGTAACAGTATGGAATACAGGCAATAAGGGTAAGATCGTTCCTGCAAACACGGATGGTCTTAGTTACTATTACACAGCCGTTCCGTCAGATATGAACTTTACTTTCACTGCAACAGCAACCATTGATACATGGTCATTTACTAACGGCCAGGAGGGCTTCGGCCTTATGGCTTGTGACAGAGTCGGTGTAAACGGCGACAGCAGTGCGTTCTGGAACAACTCCTACATGGCATCCGGAACAAAGGTTGAGTACTACTATGATCAGGAGAAGGGTGATTTCACTTTTGATGAGACCGGAATCAAGGTTACTATGAAGCTTGGCCTTGGAGCACAACAGAAGGTGGGTGTCACAAATGACAACCTTTCACTTCTTGAGGCTAATGATACAGCAACAGTTACGGGCGAGTTCTCAAGCAAGATGTATCCGCTTGAGACATCCTGTGGTGTATCGGGAACAGGAACATATAATCTCTTCGGAAAAGAGTCTGCAGGAAAGGCAGATGGAACAGTAGAAAATCCTATCACCAAGGTAAGACTTCGCATCCAGAAGAACAACACCGGATACTTTGTAAGCTATCTTGATGAGAACGACAATGTTCTTATGACAAGGAAGTTCTATGATACAGAGGCGCTTTCTCATCTTGATGAGGACAACGTATATATCGGATTCTTTGCTTCAAGAACATTTAAGGCAACCTTCAGTGATGTTGAACTTACACTGATCGATCCTGAGGATGATGCTCCTGCAGAGGAGAGACCTACTGAGTACGTAGCTCCTAACTACAAGGTGGTATCTTCAACATATTCAAACACAGCAAGATACGAGCTTGCATTTGTAGGTAATGCTGATGGCGTGCTTACAATCACAGATCCTTCGGGAAAAGAGCTTGTAACAGCACAGACAGTTAAGGCAAATGAGCAGTTCTCTGTTGTGACCAGACTTAATAAGGGCGACAACAAGTTTACTGTAAAGTTCATTCCTGACGAGTTCTTTAACCCGGAAGGAAAATCATACATGAAGCTCACATCCTATGAGATGGCCGAGTTTGATCATGTGGTTAAGTTTGATACTATCAACAATGATGAAAAGATTTATGTAACACCAAACGGAAAGGCTGATGGAGAGGGAACTCAGGCTGATCCTGTAGATATCTACACAGCAGTTAAGTATGTACAGCCCGGTCAGACAATTGTACTTGCAGGCGGAACCTACAACCTTTCAAGCACAGTTAAGATCGACAGAGGAATCGACGGAACACCTGATAAGCAGATCTCAATGATAACCGAAGGCGGAAGAGCAATCTTTGACTTTGGCGGAAAGTGCGCAGGATTTATCCTGGCAGGTAATTACTGGTACATAAGCGGAATTGACTGCACCAAGTCTGCCAATGCACAGAAGGGTATCCAGGTTTCCGGAAGCCATATCACTCTTAACAATATCCGTACATATGAGAACGGCAACACAGGTATTCAGGTCAGCAGATATCTTTCAACAGATACAAGAGATCTCTGGCCTTCATACGACCTGATCCTCAACTGCACATCTTACAGCAATGCCGATAGCGGTTACGAGGATGCAGACGGATTTGCTGCAAAGCTCACATGTGGCGAGGGCATCGTATTTGACGGATGTATTGCTTATAACAATGCTGATGACGGTTGGGACCTTTTTGCCAAGGTAGAGACAGGCTCCATCGGTCAGGTTACGATCCAGAACTGCGTAGCGTTTGATAACGGCTACGGTGTTGACGGAACAAATGAAGGAAACGGTAACGGATTTAAGATGGGTGGTTCCAGCATGGCGGGTAACCACAAGCTCATCAACTCTGTTGCATGGTGCAACAAGGCTAAGGGTATTGATTCCAACTCCGGACCTGACATTCAGGTTTACAACTCAATGTCCTTCAACAACGGTTCTAACAACGTAGCACTTTACACAAACGATACAGCTAATACAAATTACTATGTAGACGGCGTGATGTCCTACAGGACAGAAAACACCGGAACAAATGAGAATATCAAGCCTAAGGGAACACAGGATACCGACAATATCTACGGAACTCTGAACTTCTTCTGGCAGGATGGAAAGTCTGCTAACAAGGATGGTCTTAATGTGGCAGATGATTGGTTTGTATCACTTAGTGCACCTAAGGCGGATGCTCAGAATCCTATCGCGGTTGCTGAGAGACTCAGAAATTCAGACGGTTCAATTGATCTGGGCGACTTTATGAAACTCTCCGAGACAGGTCTTAAGGCCCTTGCAAGTGCAGGTCTTGATGCAAAAGACATTGCGGCTGACCTCGGCGGTGACTACGAAGCCATCAGATATGAGAGAGACATTAACGGATCATCTGAGGCAGCTGACAAGGATAAGGAGAAACTGGAAGCTGAGGAGCCCGGAAGCAGCAGCTCAGGAAGCACACCAAGCGGTGAATCAGGCTCAAGCTCAGGAAGCGGTTCAACAAGCGGCTCGGGAAGCTCATCAAGTGGATCAGGCAGCGGTGATTCAGGAAGCTCAAGTAGCTCGAGTAGTTCAAGCAGCACTTCCGGCAGCAGCTCAAGCAGTTCAAGCAGTGGAAGTTCAAGTGCAAGCAGTTCAGCTTCAAGCTCTGATGCAGGTTCAGCTGCAAGTTCCGCAGCTTCTGCAAGCACAGGAGCATCTACAGGTACAGGCACTACAACAGGTGGTAATACAGGTGCCGGAACAGAAACTGCAACAGACGGCAACACGGGTGCCGGAACAGAAACTACAACCGGTGGAAACACTGATAACAATAATGATTCTGCTTCTGCAGGAAGTGGATCTTCCACAGAGAGTGGTGATAACAATCAGCAGACAATTACTGATGATCAGACACCTACAACAGATACTCCTGTTACACCGGGTAAACCTGTTTCACCGGTACTTCCTATCGCAGGAGCAACAGTGGTTGTAGTTGCAGCAGTGGCAATTGCAATTAAGACAGGATTTTTAGCTAAGATATTTGCAGCAATTTTCCATATCTTTAAGTAATACAGATCATGCTTTTTACTGCACACCTTTCATAATACTTTCAGAAACGGCCTCGGATAAACCCATCCGGGGCTGTTTCGTTATCCCTATCAAATATGCTATAATCAGTGAGTATGATGAAATTTGAACTTATAGCCCCATGCCATTTTGGTCTGGAGGCGGTACTTAAAAAAGAAATAATCGATCTGGGATATGACATCACAGAAGTGGCTGACGGCCGTGTTACCTTTGCAGGTGACCCGGACGCTGTTTGTCGTGCAAATATCGGACTCAGGACGGCGGAGAGGATACTGATCAAGGTGGGAAGCTTTCATGCTGAGAGCTTTGAAGATCTTTTCCAGGGCACCAAAGCTCTTCCCTGGGAAGAGTTCATTCCAAAGAACGGAAGATTCTGGGTCAAGAAAGCAAGTAGTGTGAAGAGCAAGCTCTTTTCCCCATCCGATATACAGTCCATCATGAAGAAAGCTATGGTGGAGAGGATGAAACAGAGCTATCACACCGACTGGTTTGACGAGAACGGCGATGATTTCCCTGTAAGGGTGTTCCTTATGAAGGATGAGGTCACTGTGGCCCTTGATACCACGGGAGATTCCCTTCATAAGAGAGGCTACAGGAAACTTGAATCCAAGGCTCCTATCGCTGAGAACCTGGCTGCGGCGCTTATCATGCTGACACCGTGGAGAGGGGACAGGATCCTGGTGGATCCTTTCTGCGGAAGCGGAACCATTCCGATCGAAGCGGCGATGATGGCTGCCAATATCGCGCCTGGTATGAACAGGAATTTCACAGCCGAGAGCTGGACTCATATCATAGATAAGCAGAATTGGATCGATGTAAGGGACGAAGCCAGGGATGAGATCCTGACCGATGTGGAGACGGATATCCAGGGCTATGATATCGACCCTGAGATGATCGAGATTGCCAGAATAAATGCAAAAAAGGCCGGAGTTGAGAATATGATACACTTCCAGGCCAGAGACATAGCGGATCTCAGCCACAGGAAGAAATACGGCTTTATCATTACCAATCCGCCCTACGGCGAGAGGATTGGTGATAACAAACTTCTTCCGGAGCTCTACAAGACCATTGGGGAGAGATACAGATCGCTTGATTCCTGGTCAATGTATCTTATAACCGGATTTGAGACTGCTGAGAAATATATAGGCCGGAAGGCTGACAAGAACAGAAAAATATACAACGGAATGCTTAAGACCTATTTCTACCAGTATATGGGTCCCAAGCCGCCCAGGAGAAATGATAAGGCATGACTAATAAGGATATGAAAAAAGTGGCTGTAAAGGCCTCAGTTTTCGCGATTGTCTCTATTTCTCTCATGCTTTACAGATCTGCGACCAAGCACATCATGATCACTGATGCAGCCGGAGTGCAGATAGACAGGGGCAATTCCGAAAATGCATACACACTGCTGATGGATAAAAATGTCCCGCAGGGCAAAAGTGATGTGCTCATAATCCCGCTTCCGAAGAGTGTAAGCTCCGATAATATCGTGCTGGAGGACAGATACGTCAATCACCAGCTCAGGATTTATATAGACAGCAGGGAAGAGGGTTTTTATAAGGACAATGCCATTGTGACCGATCTGGATATTATAGAGAACGCTGTATGTGTGGCTCAGAATGACACGGGCAGCGTATGTCTTGATATCGATCTGGACAGCTTTTATGCCAATGAAAGTACTTTGACGGAGTCCAGCACCATTGAGGTCAAGTTCTTTAAACCCTCAGAGAAATATGATCGTATAGTTGCGGTGGATGCCGATGATCTGTCCCTTGAGACAGCTCTTTTGCTAAAAAACAAGGCGTCCAGGGATCAGAATAATGATATAAAGTTCTATTTTACAAGGCAGACGGATGAGGACGTGGACATTGAGAAGCGCAAGGCTCTTGTCCGTGACTGCGAGGCAGATCTGTTTGTGGGGCTGTCGGCGTCTTCGGAGAATGCCGGGGATAACGGAATTGCATGCTATTACAACGACAGGTTCTTTTTAAGAAGGCTCAGCAATGCAGCTTTTGCGGATATTGTTGAGAGAAGCTGCGTATCAAGCTCGGGGGCAAGTGCGCTTGGAGTTATACCGGCGCAGGAAGACGAGATGCTGGATAGCGCGAAGATACCTTCGGTAATTGTCAGCACAGGATTTTTGCAGACTGATCAGGACGGCAGCAGCCAGGCGGAGAAGTCATATCGAAACAGTATAGCTGATGGCGTTTATAACGCCGTTTTAGAGGCTTTTGAGGTGATGAAATGAGAATTGTATTTGCGACGGGAAACAAGGATAAAATGAGGGAGATTCGCCAGATTCTGGCAGGTCTTGATGCAGAGGTCCTATCAATGAAAGAGGCGGGGGTTTTCGAGGACGTTGTGGAAGACGGCAAGACTTTTGCTGAAAACGCCAGGATCAAAGCGGATGCCATATATAAGCTCCTTCAGGAAAAAGAGCCTGAGGAAGCGGCGAACACAGTGGTACTTGCGGATGATTCGGGACTTGAGATTGATTACTTAAACGGAGAGCCCGGAATTTACTCTGCGAGATATCTGGGAAAAGACACTCCTTACAGCGAGAAGAACAGGATAATCCTGGAGAGGCTTGAGGGAGTTAAGGACGAGGACAGAAGTGCCAGATTCGTATGCGCAATTGCAGCAACCCTTCCTGAGGGCAAAAAACTCGATGCTCTCGGCAAGATGGAGGGAAGGATTGCTTACAGCATCGCCGGTGAAAACGGCTTTGGTTACGATCCTATTTTCTTCTTGCCGGAATATGGCAAGACAAGTGCGGAGATATCAGGCGAGGAGAAGAACGCCATTAGCCACAGGGGCAAGGCGCTCAGGGAGATTGAGGCTCTTCTTAGAAAAGAGCTTGTGAAATAAGTTACGGTGGGAACCAATGCAAAAGATTCTTGTGGTGAGCGATACTCACGGACATGACAAAAATTTCTATGATGTACTGGATATAGAGGAGCCATTGGACGGCATTATACACTGCGGTGATTTTGAAGGCTCTGAGGGTAAGTTTGCACTGGCTGCAAACTGCCCGGTGTACTTTGTGGCGGGAAACAACGATTTTTTTGCTGATCTTAAGAGGGA
>JAFSTR010000079.1 GCA_017445665.1 Butyrivibrio sp.
CTGTGCACAGCGTCCTCTGTTTCCGCTCCTGCCTCCTACAACGCTGCTGAAAAGACATATTCCCGAATAGCAATAGCACATTGCCCCATGGACAAAGGCTTCAACTTCGATATCAGCCTCTTCCCTGATGGCCTTCATCTCAGAAAGGCTCAGTTCTCTCGCTGGAACAACTCTGGTACAGCCCCTGTCCTTAAGGAGTTTTGCTCCGTAGACACCTGTCACGGTCTGCTGCGTACTGGCATGAAGTTCTATTCCCGGAAACTCCTGCCTTATAAGTCGCATTACGCCAAGGTCTTGGACAATAACACCATCAAGGCCTTTGTCTGCGTATGGCAGCATAAAGTCATAGAGCTGGCCGTATTCGCTCTCTTTAACCAGCGTATTGACTGTCATATATATCTTTTTTCCATGGAGATGGGCATAGGATATCGCATCAAGAACCTGGTCTCTGTCAAAGTTATCAGCATAGGCCCTTGCTCCGAATTTGGATCCGCCCAGATATACGGCGTCAGCACCTGCATTGAATGCTCCCACCATCGTTTCATATCCACCTGCCGGTGAAAGAAGTTCTACTCTCTTCATATTTTCTAATAAAATGGCGTTTACGACATTTTGCGCCGAGCGTGGTTGCCTTGGCAACATTTTCCATTCACGCGAGTGTGCATCCATAGCGGAGCGCTTTTTTATCACATTGTGATAAAAAAGGCTGTCTGCTGACAGCCTTAAAAATCCTTATTTCTTGCTCCCCTTCACCTGTGTCTCAAGCTGAATGATCTTCTTGGAAGAATCATCAAGTTTGGTCTGAAGGTTCTTGCTATTCTTCTCAGTGTTCTCAAGCTTGATCTGTGTTGCTATGAGTTCATGCTTGAGATCATAGAGCTCTTTCTCTTTCTCGGAGAGCTGCTCCTCCATAAGCTCTATCTGCTTTTTGGACTTAAAGTAGTCGTCGGCGATGTTGAGCTGAAGAAGGACATTCTGAGTATCGATGGGCTGTCTCTTAAAGCCTTCTATCTTGTTGTATTCAGCAATCTTATTGTTGATATATGAGGCTACCTTCTGAAGATATTCCTCACTTTCATATCCGCTTAATGTAAAAACCTTGCCCCCGATAAGTACTTCGGTATCTGTCTTGGATGCCATATTCTCTCCCTCACATATTATCGCATTAACGAACTATATGACTCATTATAATTCGTTATCACTTGGCATTTCAAGCCCTAAATGATGATATGCTGCCTCCGTCACAACTCTTCCTCTGGGAGTTCTGTTAAGGAACCCGTTTTTGATAAGATACGGTTCATACACATCCTCAATTGTTCCGGGATCTTCTCCTATTGCTGCTGCAAGTGTATCAAGTCCCACAGGGCCTCCCGAAAACTTATGGATCATGGTAAGAAGAAGGTTTCTGTCAGTATGATCAAGTCCCATCTTATCTACATCCATAAGATCCAGCGCTGTGTTTGCTACCTCTTCTGTGATCCTGCCATCAAATCTTACCTGGGCAAAATCTCTGACTCTCTTGAGCACACGGTTAGCAAGACGCGGAGTTCCACGGCTCCTTCTAGCCATCTCAACAGCGCCCTTTGTATCAACCTCGACATCAAGGACCTTGGCAGATTGCATGATGATACTGCAAAGCTCATCGATATCGTAGTATTCCATTCTGTGGATCATTCCGAATCTGTCTCTGAGCGGCGCTGAGAGCATTCCGGCTCTTGTTGTTGCTCCTATCAGGGTAAAATGCGGAAGGTCCAGTCTGATAGATCTTGCTGTGGGTCCCTTACCGATCATGATATCTATGCAGAAGTCTTCCATGGCCGGATAAAGAACCTCTTCAACCTGGCGGTTAAGTCTGTGTATCTCGTCCACAAAGAGAACATCACCTTCCTTGAGATTGTTAAGGATAGCAGCCATATCTCCGGGCTTCTCAATCGCCGGGCCTGATGTTATCTTGATCCCCACTCCCATCTCATTAGCTATAATGCTTGCAAGTGTAGTCTTACCAAGTCCGGGAGGTCCGTAAAACAGCAGATGGTCAAGGCTCTCGCCTCTCCCCTTGGCAGCCTCAATGTAAATCTTAAGGCTCTCTTTTATCTTCTTCTGGCCTATGTAGTTGTCTAAAGTCTTGGGACGAAGGGAGCCTTCAATCTTGACATCTTCTGGACTAAATTCAGCATCCATCCCTCTTGCAGTAGTTACAATCTTACGCTTCTCCATTAAAAGATCTCCTTAAGCGCTAGTTTAAGCAGCATCTCAGTATCATCGGATGCAGAGTCATTCTCAGCAAGAACTTTCCTGACAGCCTTCATTGCATCGGATGAGTTATAACCAAGAGCCACAAGTGCAGCAACTGCCTCATCTCTTGCCGATGAAGCCTCGCCTGTAAGATCATCAAGTGTAACGGCGGATGAGCTGCGAAGCATATCATCCTCGGTAGCCTTAATCTTGTCACGAAGCTCAAGCGTTATCCTTTCGGCAGTCTTCTTGCCAACTCCCGGAGCCTTGGAGATAGTTCCTGAGTCTCCGGCCATTATTGCAAATCTGAGATCATCAGGTGTCATGACTGACAGAATGGAAAGTCCTCCCTTGGGGCCTATTCCGTTGACAGAGATAAGCATCTTAAATAAGGAGAGCTCATCTCTAGATAGAAATCCGTAAAGAGTAAAAGAATCCTCTTTTACCGATGTATATGTATAGAGCTTAACAGCCTCGCCGATTCCGGGCATTCTGTCCATCGTTGAACCTGAGATAAAAACATTCATCCCGATTCCGCCCACATCGACGATAGCAAGCCCCTCTTCAATACTCTCTAAAATGCCGTTAACATAAGCAATCACAGGAATGTCCCCCACAAACTTTTTAGTCTGAAACCATTATAGAACATTTGTTTGCACAAGTCCATATCATCCGAATCTATAATGAATAAACTCTATAAGCATAAAATAAATAATATATACGACAATACCCATAAATACGCTGAAAATATTGGCCACAATACCATATAAGAAGCATATTGGTTCAGGCTTTCCATTTTTGGTAACCAGAGCAAAACTGTAAACAATCGCCTCAACGATCATTATGATTATTTCGAAGAATGCTCCAACAAAAAGACCAGGCCAGCCGGCTCTTCCCAGGAAATATACCATAAAAATATTAAAAGGAATATTGGTAAGTGCATTAACAATTAAGATTGAAAGGAGATTTCTCTTATTCTCAGGAAGGCTTAACATCTTGAGAGCAAGCCACTCGAAGAAAAGAGTAAGTATAAACATTATTATTATCGTTAAGACTCTCTTTGCACGCTTCCATACATAATGCTCAGTTATGCTTTTTGTCTTGTAATCATAAGTGATTGTTGCATTAAATTCCCTGGTATCAAATACATCACTTACAGTCACACTGCCATCTGTAGATACTACAAGTATCCTGGGATTTCTTGGCACCGAATAAGAAAAATTATGGATATGCTTGTCATTGGCCGTTTCATAATTATGATGATGCCCCATGATCATAAAATAGTACCAGCCTTCATAATTGAAGGATTCAAGGTATTCCTCTATGGTTTCCTTCTGAGGATCAAAGTTTCTTATCTCAGTGGCGCTTTCATCTATCTCAAGATCATAGTTCTCAAGAAGAGCAATATAGTAATCATCAGGTGCATTTTTAAGTGTAATCTCAATTGAAGGCTTCGCACCTATATCTGCCGAAGC
>JAFSTR010000080.1 GCA_017445665.1 Butyrivibrio sp.
AATGATATCTCCGTTGTCGTTTCTGAACATGCACAGTTCAATCTTTTTAGCTGCATCATCAGCTGTCTTAAGACCACCCATATAAGTGAGTGTTGCCTGAACTGCTTCGATCTGATCCTCTACACTCATCATGCCGCCGTCGTCTTCAGTAGTTTCGCTGGCCTCTTCAGCACCTTCAGTAACCTGTTCTGTGGTTTCTGCCACTTCCTGCTTAATATCCTTGTTTCCGCAGGCTGCAAGAGCAAGGCACATTGTTGCAGCAACAAGACCGGTTACAATCCTCTTAATGATATTGTGTTTCATAATATCTCCTCCTCACAAGAAATTTTATTTCAACAGTTTTGAATTCTAGCACCATATTTTGTAGGTGTACATACAATACGTGGAATATTTAGAAAAAGTTTATTTTTGCAAGTTTTGCAATGTAAAACTTGTTTGTACATGTTAAAATGTAAAATATATGAAAGCACTTACATATGGTCAAGATTTGCAACTTTTTGATGAAATAATGAAGTGAAAATGAATATTGTTTACATTATTATGATACTTGAAGGATTGAAGGATTGCGAGAACGCAGAGCAGCAATCCGCAATATCATCATATTTCACAGATTCAATATAATGGAGGGTTATATGGAACTTAGAACAGCATGTTCGCCCAAAGACGAGAAGTACTACGATACTGCCAGGCTTCGCAGTGAGTTCCTTATCGATGACCTGTTTAAGCCTGATGACATCAAGCTTGTTTACAGTCATATCGACAGGATCATCACAGGTTCAGCAGTACCTGTAAACAAAGAACTTAAGCTCACAGCCGGTGATGAGCTCAGAGCTGAGTATTTCCTTCAGAGGCGTGAAATGGGTGTCATCAACATTGGTGGCGCAGGAACTATCACAATTGACGGTAAGGTTTATGAGGTAGATTACAAGCAGGGCATGTACATCGGAATGGGATCAAAAGACATCTCTTTTGCCAGCAAGGATGCTAAAGAGCCTGCAAAGTTCTACATCAACAGTGCTCCGGCACACAAGACATATCCTACTGTCCTCATCAAGAGAGAGGGAACACCTTCTGATGATGTGGTCATCATCAAGGATGAGAATAAGAAGGAACTTGGAAGCCTTGAGCAGGCCAATCACAGAGTTATCAACAAGTACATCCTTCCGGGACAGGTTGAGACCTGCCAGCTTGAGATGGGTATGACAGAGCTTAAGCCCGGATCGGTATGGAACACAATGCCTTGTCATACACATGACAGAAGAATGGAAGTTTATCTCTACTTTGACATTCCTGAGGATGCACTTGTAATGCATTTCATGGGAGAGCCCACAGAGACAAGACACATCATCATGAGAAACGAGCAGGCGGTCATCAGCCCCAGCTGGTCAATTCACTCAGGATGCGGAACACAGGCCTACACATTCATTTGGGGAATGGTAGGAGAGAATCAGGATTTCGACGACATGGACGATTGTGCAATGTGTACATTGATATAGGGATTCAAAGTCATGTAAATTTCATGCTTGCATGATAATTTACATGACCTTGAAGACCGAACAAACATGAGGAAAAAAGATACGCGAGTTTATGAGTGGATCGATTTCCGAATGTTTGTAGGATTGCGAGAGCGCTTTTCGCGGAGCAATCCGTATATCAATGTTAACCTATATAATTCAAACCAAATAATTCAGGAGGGTATATATAATGGCAGACTTTTTAAAGAACTTTTCACTTGAGGGTAAGGTAGCATGGATCACAGGAGCATCATATGGCCTTGGCCTTGCATATGCAGTAGCTTACGCAGAGAGCGGAGCTAAGATCGTATTCAACGATATCAATCAGGAACTTGTTGACAAGGGACTTGCTGAATATGAGAAGAGAGGCATCAAGGCTTTCGGTCAGGTTTGTGATGTAACCAAGGAAGATCAGGTTCAGGCTTTTGTTGCAGCTGTTGAGAAGGAAGTTGGAACAATCGACATCCTCGTTAACAACGCCGGCATCATCAAGAGGATCCCTATGCACGAGATGAGCGTTGAGCAGTGGAATCAGGTTATCGATGTAGACCTTACAGGTCCTTTCATCTGCTCTAAGGCAGTTCTTCCTGCAATGATGAAGAAGGGATCAGGTAAGATCATCAACGCATGTTCAATGATGTCAGAGTTTGGCCGTGAGACAGTATCTGCTTATGCAGCTGCTAAGGGCGGACTCAAGATGCTTACAAGAAACATCTGCTCTGAGTATGGTCAGTACAACATCCAGTGCAACGCTATCGGACCCGGCTACATTGCAACACCTCAGACAGCACCTCTTCGTGAGAAACAGCCTGATGGATCAATGCATCCATTCGACAGATTCATCCGTTCAAAGACACCTGCTCAGAGATGGGGCAGAACAGAAGATCTTATGGGTCTTGCTGTATTCCTTGCTTCACCTGCTTCAGATTTCATCAACGGACAGGTTGTTTACATTGATGGCGGTATCTCAGCATACATCGGACAGGATCCCGGAAACCTTGATCCTTCCAAGTTCAAGGATATCGATGAGAGCACAGCACAATAATTTGACTAACGGCAGATCAAGGTCATATTGCAATTGTGCTTGCACAGAATTGCAAATATGACTTTGAGGTGCAAACACCAATGAAGAAAAAAGACAGGCGAAAGGATTGAGCCTGTCGATTTCTGAATTGGTGTAGAATTGCGAGAATTGCGAAGCAATGAAGCAATTCATGTTAGTCAAATAAATGTATAGTAAGAAAGGAAATAGAAATGGATAAGATTTGTGAAGAACTTTATAAGATCGGTATTGTTCCGGTAATCGCAATTGACGATGCTAAGGATGCAGAGCCACTTGCCCAGGCACTTATTAACGGAGGACTTCCCGCTGCAGAGGTTACATTCCGTACAGCAGCCGCAGAGGAAGCAATCAGGATCATTTCCACCAAGTTCCCTGAGATGGTCGTTGGTGCAGGTACAGTACTCAATGCAGAGCAGGCTGACAGAGCTAAGGCTGCAGGCGCTAAGTTTATTGTAAGCCCCGGCTTTAACAGAGCAAACGTTGAGTATATTCAGTCAATCGGAGTACCTGTTGTTCCCGGAACAGCAACACCCGGTGAGGTTGAGCAGGCTATCGAGCTTGGTCTTGACTGCGTAAAATTCTTCCCTGCTGAGCAGAATGGCGGAATTGCCAAGATCAAAGCTATGGCAGCACCTTATACCAAGATGCACTTCATGCCTACAGGTGGCGTTAACAAGAACAACTTAAATGATTACCTCAGCTTTAACAAGGTATTCTGCTGCGGCGGAAGCTGGATGGTTAAAAAAGACCTTATCTCAGCCGGCAAGTTCGATGAGATCGAGACAATGACAAGAGATGCTGTAAATGCAATGCTTGGCTTTAAGCTTAAGCACATCGGCATCAATCAGGATAGCGCTGAGGCAGCTGAGGCTGTTGCAGATAAGTTCGATACACTCTTTGGTCTTACCAAGAAGGTTGGCAATTCTTCTGTATTTGCCGGCTCAGCAGTAGAGGTTATGAAGTCAAAGGGCCGTGGAACATGCGGACACATCGCTATCGGATGCAACAACATCGACAGAGCTGTTTACCACCTTGGAAGACAGGGCGTTAAGTTTGATGAGACGTCTTTCTCATATGACGCTGATAACCATCTTAAGGTTGCATATCTTGCTGATGACTTCGGCGGATTTGCAGTTCACCTTGGGTTAAACTGAATACTTAGCGAGGTTTTATCGAGCTTAGTATGAAGTTTGTTCTGGCGAACGAAGCGAGAGCAGAACTTCATTATAGATATTTAGGAGGAATAATAAATGGCAAAGAAAGTTGTTACATTTGGTGAGATCATGCTGCGTCTGCAGCCTGATAATTATTTAAGATTTGTTCAGGTAGATCATCTTGAGGCTACATTTGGCGGAGGAGAGGCAAACGTATCCGTTTCTCTTGCTAACTACGGACTTGATTCAGTTTATGTTACAAAGCTTCCTAAGCACGAGATTGGACAGGCAGCTGTTAACTCTCTTAGAAAGTATGGCGTTGATACATCCAAGATCACAAGAGGTGGCGACAGAGTTGGTATCTACTTCAACGAGAAGGGTGCTTCTCAGAGAGGATCAAAGTGCATCTACGACAGAGCACATTCAGCAATCGCTGAGGCTGTTCCTGCAGACTTTAACTGGGATGAGATCTTCGAAGGAGCAGAGTGGTTCCACTTCACAGGTATCACTCCCGCTGTAAGCGACTCTCTTGCAGCTATCACACTTGAGGCTTGTAAGAAGGCTAAAGAGCATGGACTTACAGTATCCTGCGACCTTAACTACAGAGGTAAGCTCTGGAGCAAGGAGAAGGCAGGCAAGGTTATGGGCGAGCTCTGCCAGTATGTTGATGTATGTATCGCTAACGAAGAGGATGCTAACGATGTATTCGGTATCGCAGCTTCTTCAACAGATGTTACAACAGGTAAGCTCAACAGAGAGGGCTACATCGAGGTTGCCAAGAAGCTTACAGACAGATTCGGATTTAAGAAGGTGGCTATCACTCTTCGTGAGTCTATCTCAGCTAATGACAACAACTGGAGCGCTATGCTCTACACTGACGGAGAGGCTTACTTCTCCAAGAAGTACGCACTTCACATTGTTGATCGTGTAGGCGGCGGAGATTCATTCGGCGGCGGACTTATCTACAGCTGCGTAAACGGCTTCGGTCCTCAGGAGACAATCGAATTTGCAGTTGCTGCTTCAGCTCTTAAGCACTCCATCGAGGGAGACTTCAACCTTGTTACAGTTGATGAGGTTAACAAGCTTGCAGGCGGAGACGGATCAGGACGTATCCAGAGATAATCTAAATAATAATTAAAAAAGTATTAAAAAGCGTCATTCTTGTTTGAAGGAATGGCGCTTTTTTGTATAATTTAAGATGCAGAATATTGCGAGGTGTCTATGAAACTGGACAAGACTACGGAAACATTGCTGATATTCCTGGCAGCATTCGTCGTCCTGTTTACTGCGCTTTTTGTAAACAAGGTATGTGCGGATAATAATGTGTCTTCTGAGTACACCGTTGATCTGAGCCTTACCGGAGCAAAGCTCTCAGATGGTGTCTATGCAACTGTGTCCAGATCAGGCGAAGGAAACACCAAAAACCGCTACTATGCTCAGTATGATTTTGTGGTCAAGAACAATGAAAAAATGGGAATAAGCAACTGGACAGCTACCATTGATGTGCCAAAAGACACAGAGATATCAAATCACTGGGGCGTTGAAGCGCATATTGATGGGGATAAACTTATTTTTACTCCTGAGTTCTACAATCTTTCATTTACAAACGACGATGATCTGGAGTTTGGAGTTGTGCTTAATACCAGGGATTCTTTTTCCCCTGAAAAGATAACCTTAAGAGGCTATAGAACGGGAAATGCCGGGAATGTGTTTACCAGGATAATCTATGTTGGATTTGTTATCTGGGCTGCACTGTTTCTGGGGTTCTTTGTTTCGAAGTTTAACCTTAAGAACTATCGCGAGAAGCAGAAAAACGATGTGAGGATCATACTTCAGTCGATGAATACGTTCATCAGCTTCATCGATGCAAAAGACCCTTACACCAGGGGCCACTCAAGACGTGTTGCCATGTATGCTGCAGAAATCGCAAAGAGGATGCGCCTGTCGGAGGATGAGGTGCAGAACATATATTATGCAGGACTTCTTCATGATGCAGGTAAGATCAGCGTTCCCGATGCTGTACTTAACAAGCCCGGGAAGCTGTCGGACGAAGAGCGAAAACAGATCCAGGACCACACGGTGGCCGGCGGAAAGATGCTTAAGCAGATGACATCTCTCCGCGGTATCAGAGAGACAGCTCTTTATCATCATGAGAGATATGACGGAACGGGTTATCCGGAAGGACTTGCGGGTGAAAATATCCCTCTTTATGCAAGGATAGTCGGAGTTGCCGATTCTTATGATGCCATGTCCAGCAACAGGGTTTACAGAAGGCATCTCAACAAAGATGAGATCATTGAGGAGATCCAGCAGGGGTCAGGAACCCAGTTTGATCCCAATATTGTTCCTTACATGGTGGACATGATCAACGACGGATATGTAAACGTAGTAAAAATGGAAACTGCCGAAAACGACTCCGGCAGCAACAATATCCATCTTACCGAGGACGATATCCCCGGCGTGTATATGGGATTCTGAACAGGGCTTAAAAATAGCAGATCAGTGGCCGTAAAGATGACCGTCAAATTCCTTAAAGTAGGTCTCTTCAACTTTCTTCATGAAGACGGTCAGATCGTCGTCGCCGAAGTACAGCTCGAAGCGTACTGATCCTACGGACTCGCCGATGAGATGGAATCTTATGTAGAGGACGTTCTCTCTAAGCCATACGCCACCTGCGGTGTAGGGGCAGTTATAAACAGGGAAGATCCCCTCTGTCATATCGCCGATTGCAAAGTTTAGCTTTAAAGCATTCTCAGGAAGTGAGGATGCTTTATTTTTGTCCCTGTATTTAAAGGTCAGGGATGAGATGGCACCGGGAGCAATGTCAATCTTAAGGCTTTCAAAGCCCTGAGGATTGTCTGAGAGCTCATAGGTGCGGCTTACAGCTAGGCCTGATATGCTATGATCAGGGCTGACCGGGGTGTATCCGTAATTCTCCGGAAGCCTTGGAGGGGCGATCCTGAGAGTTTCTCCGAAGGCGAGCAGGCCTTCGTAAGCTCTTTTACCATCAGAAGACGGAGCTGCCGGTTTAAGCAGATTCTCGTACAGGGCATCGTAGATCACCTGATTGCCGCCTGCCATTCCCTGGGTATCGGCGGTGGTTACGATAAGCATGTTCTCGGAAGGAATACTTATGCCCAGCTGTCCGCCCATGCCGTAGAGGACAAAGCCGCCCTTTTCATTCTGCCAGATCTGCATTCCGTAGCCCTGTGCCTCGCTGGGAAGAGGAGATGTGGGGAGAGTGTCGCTGATGTTGGATGTGGCTTCCTTAACAAACTCTTTTGGCAAAAGAGATCTCACCTGTCCGTCACTGCATTTAACGGTTCCGCCTTTATGCAGCAGATACAGGATCTTCATAAGATCCATGGGAGTTGCCATCAGGCCGCTTCCACCCATGGAGACTCCAAAAGGGTCTTTTACCATATATGAATCACGGCTAAAATCCAGGTGATCAAAGGCCTTGGCCTTCAGGTAATCAAGCATGGGCATTCCTGAGAGCTTCTCCGCAAGAGCACACAGAGTGTGGGCTGCGGAGGTGTCATAGTGAAAGACAGTCCCCGGTTTATGCGTCGGAGCAACCTTAAAAAAGCTCTCAACCCAGTCGGATTTCATGTCGACCTTGTAGGTGGTAGAAGCGTGGCAGGTCCTCATCTGCAGCATATTTCTTATGGTGGTCATTCTGATCCACGGATGTGTGCTTTCGTCAGTGTACTCGGGAAAGTATGCGGTTATGGATTCGTCAAAGGAGAGCTTGCCCTCTTCCTGCAATAAGGCGATCGCCATGGCAGTTATGCTCTTACTTACGGAAAAGAGCCTGTGAAGGGTAGTGGCTGTATAAGGAGCGTAGTATTTTTCAAATATGAGCTTATCGTCTCTCATGATGAGCAGAGAGTGCATGGGAACATCCTTTTTATCAAGGGTAGCAAGAACGTTTTTTATTGCATCAGACGAAATGCCTGTGCTTTCGGGAATTGCTTTTTCAAAGGTAAACATAAGATTTTCTCCGTGTTTTTTGATAAAAATAGTATAGCATAATCTTGTGCGATTTCTTGAAAGAACGCGTCTTGTGGGGTATAATCTAATATTAGTTAGAAAATAAAGTGAGGTTTATATGTCTTCAATTATTCAGAACAATCAGGTCTTTAATAACGAGGTTCCCTTCTGCAGGGTCTACAGTATTGAGAGCAAGAAACAGCTGGAAGAGAGATTTCTTGCACATCGTATATCTTATTTCATAGAGTGGCAGGACAAATCAATCCTTCAGAAACTCTTCGACAGGAGCGGTAGTAAGATTGTATGCACATTCAAGATCAATAAGGGTGACCTTGTCAGAGCCAAAGAGCTTTCTCAGGGAATTGAGGGTATCAAGTACAAGGACTACGGTGAGATCAAGAATACCGAGCGCATCCGCAGGAGGAGCGAAGCGGTTAAGGATGAGAGCACAGGCCTTGAAATGCCGGAGCTTAAGTTCGAGAACAAGTTAGACAGTACTGATGAAAACGAGTAACTTTGAGATAGAGCAGGGGATGGATATCTCCTGCTTGTTTTATGTATAGGAGATTTTATGGCAGAAAAAAAGAATGTAGGAAGAAAACCAAAGAGTCGCTGTCCTGTGTTTAAAAAGTGTGGTGCCTGTCAGATGATCGACATTCCCTATGAAACCCAACTGCGCAAAAAACATGCTCACGTAGCGGAGCTCTTAAAGCCGTATTGCAAGGTTGAGTCATTCATAGGCATGGATAGCCCGGAGCATTACAGATGCAAGGTCCATGCTGTCTTTGATCATGACAGAAAGGGCAATCCCGTCACAGGGATTTACAGAGAGGGCAGCCATGAGGTGGTTCCTGTTGAGAACTGTCTTTTGGAGGATAAGAAGGCCGATGCTATTATTGCGACCATAAGAGGAATGCTTAAGTCTTTCAAGATAAAGACTTATGACGAGGACAACGGATACGGACTCCTTAGACATGTGCTCATCAGGATCGGTAAGAATACGGGAGAGATCATGGTTGTACTGGTCACGGTTTCACCTGTTTTCCCATCCAAGAACAATTTTGTGAAGGCACTGAAAAAAGAGCATCCTGAGATCACCACAATTGTCCTTAATATCAATGACAAGCAGACCAGCATGATCCTCGGAGATAAGGAGAAGGCTATCTATGGTCCCGGATTTATCTATGATATCTGCTGCGGTATGAAGTTTAAGATATCACCCAAGTCTTTTTACCAGGTAAATCCCGTTCAGCAGGAGGTACTTTATAAGACTGCCATTGAGATGGCAGACCTTACCGGCAATGAGGTGGCAATGGACTGCTACAGCGGTGTCGGAACCATCGGACTTATCGCAAGTCCCCATGTCAAAGAGGTCATCAGCGTCGAGCTCAATAAGGACGCAGTAAAGGATGCGATCCTCAATGCCAAGATCAATGAGGTTAAAAACATCACCTTTTATCAGAATGATGCCACTGTATTTATGCAGCAGATGGCTGAATCGGGCGATAAAGCTGACCTTGTTTTCATGGATCCGCCAAGATCCGGCTCTACGCCTGAGTTTATAAGGTCGCTAATAACTCTTTCTCCCAAGAAGGTTGTGTATATATCATGCAGTCCCGACTCTCTGGCTAATGATCTGAAACTTATAACCAAAGGCGGATACAAGGTTAAAAGAGCTGTTCCTGTGGACATGTTCCCCTTTACAAGAGGAGCGGAGGTAGTGTGCCTTCTTGTTAAGGAATAAAACAAATGAATTTTTGTATAATTGTATACCTTGAAGTTTTTAACAGTCTGAGGTATATTTTTATGAAGATATTAGTGATTTAACGTGGTGAATTTGAGAGGAGAAAGAGATGTCCCAGGTTCAAGGCAGTACAAAAAAGTATGTTGAGATGAACAAACAGGAACTGGAGCAGGAAATTGTCAAGCTCAAGGCCGAGTATAAGAAGTATCAGGAGATGGAGCTGTCCCTGAATATGGCAAGGGGTAAGCCATGCAGAGAGCAGCTGGATCTTTCAATGGGTATGATGGATGCGCTCAATTCAGAGGCGGATCTCTCATGTGAGGATGGAACAGATTGCCGTAATTACGGTGTTCTGGATGGTATTCATGAGGCTAAGGTACTTATCGGTGCCATGATGGAGAATAAGCCGGAGAATATCATCATATATGGTAACTCTTCACTTAACGTAATGTATGATACCGTATCAAGAGCCTATACCCACGGCGTAATGGGTAACACTCCATGGTGCAAGCTCGACAAGGTTAAGTTCCTTTGCCCTGTACCGGGATATGACAGACATTTTGCGATAACAGAGTACTTTGGAATAGAGATGATACCTGTACAGATGACACCTACAGGCCCCGATATGGATGAGGTCGAGAGACTTGTCGCTAACGATGAGTCCATAAAGGGTATCTGGTGCACACCCAAGTATTCAAATCCTCAGGGATATTCATACTCAGATGAGACGGTAAGACGCTTTGCACGCCTTCGTCCCGCAGCAAGGGATTTCCGAATCTTCTGGGACAATGCATACGGAGTTCACCATCTTTACGATGATAATCAGGATTACCTTATTGAGATCTTAGAGGAGTGTAAGAGAGCCGGAAGCCCGGATATGGTCTACAAGTTCTCATCCACATCAAAGATCACATTCCCGGGCAGCGGAATTGCAGCCATTGCCACATCTCTCAATAACCTGGAGGAGATCAAGGCTCAGCTCAATTACCAGACCATCGGACATGATAAGGTTAATCAGCTTAGACACGTCAGATTCTTTAACGGAGATATCAACAATCTCAAGGAGCATATGAGGAAGCATGCAGCCATCATCAGACCTAAGTTTGAGGCTGTTTTGGAGATATTGGACAGAGAGCTTACTCCATGCGGAGTGGGTGAGTGGACCAAGCCCAAGGGTGGATACTTCATCAGCTTTGACGCACCTGAGGGATGTGCAAGGGCCATTGTTGACAGGGCCAAGAAGGCCGGCGTTACAATGACGGGAGCCGGTGCTACCTATCCATATCACAAGGATCCTCACGATTCCAACATCCGTATTGCTCCGACATTTCCAAGCTTGCCGGATCTTAAGCTTGCCATGGAGATCTTTACAGTTTGTGTAAGGCTTGTAGCTGCTGACAGACTTCTGAAGGAGATGGATTAATAATGAATCTAAAAGAACTGAAGATTGGTCAGTCAGCGGTCATTAAGACCGTTGGCGGTGAGGGCGCACTCAGACAGCACTTTCTGGACATGGGAGTTATTCCCGGTACAGAAGTGACTGTTATTAAGTATGCGCCTTTAGGCGACCCTGTAGAACTGCAGATACATGGCTATGAGCTTACGCTTAGGCTTGCTGATGCCGAGAAGATCGAGATAGAGCCGATCAAGGAGCGCACCAACAAGCATGAGAGGATAAAAGAGATTGTAAGCTCCGAACATCCCGGACTTGGTGAGGATGGAAAGTACCATGTAGAGGGCGATGCGAAGAAGCTTCCGGAGGGAACACTTCTGACCTTTGCTCTTGTAGGTAATCAGAACTGCGGAAAGACCACTCTTTTCAACCAGCTGACAGGTGCCAACCAGCATGTGGGAAACTTTCCCGGGGTTACTGTAGACCGCAAGGACGGACCCATAAGGGATTTCCCCAATACACTTGTCACTGATCTTCCCGGAATATATTCTATGTCCCCTTACAGCGCTGAGGAGATCGTATCCAGAAATTTCGTAATAGAAGAAAAACCCAAGGCTATCATCAATATCGTGGATGCCATGAACATCGAGAGAAACATGTATCTGACCATGCAGCTTCTTGAGATGGGAGTTCCCATGGTGGTTGCTCTTAACATGATGGATGAGGTGAAAGGTAATAACGGCTCTGTTGATATCAACAAAATGGAGTCGCTTCTTGGTGTGCCGGTAGTTCCGATCTCCGCATCCAAGAACGAGGGTGTTGCAGAGCTTGTCCGCCATGCGGTACATCTTGCACAGTATCAGGAGAAGCCTGTTGAACAGGATTTTTGCTCCAAGACTGACCACGGCGGAGCGATCCACAGAGCGATCCATGCTGTGGAGGCTATCCTCGAGGATCACGCCGAAAAGGCAGGACTTCCCTTAAGGTTTGCAACCACCAAGGTCATTGAGGGCGATGATATCGTCAGAGAGAAGCTCTCTCTGGATGAGAATGAAAAAGAAATGATCAGGCATATCATCAGACAGATGGAAGAGGAGAGCGGAATGGACAGAAGCTCAGCCATCGCTGATATGAGATATGACTTTATTGAGCGTGTCTGTGAGCAGACTGTGGTCAAGCCCATGGAGAGCAAAGAGAGGATACGCTCGGAGAAGATAGATAAGATACTTACCGGTAAGTGGACGGCAATTCCCTGTTTCATACTGATAATGCTCCTGGTGTGTCACCTGACCTTTAATGTTATCGGCGCATTTTTGCAGGATCTAATGGAAATGGGTGTGGACTACTTAAAGGGACTTGCAGAGGCCGGTATGAGTGCGGCGCATGTAAATGCTGCGATACAGGGACTGGTGCTCGACGGCATATTTGACGGCGTTGGAAGCGTCCTTAGTTTCATGCCTATCGTTGTGACGCTTTTCTTCTTCCTTTCACTTATGGAGGACAGCGGATATATAGCAAGAGTAGCCTTTTTTATGGACAAGCTCCTTAGGCGTATCGGACTGTCCGGAAGAAGTATAGTACCTCTTCTTATCGGCTTTGGATGTACTGTTCCGGCTGTTATGGCCACAAGGACTCTGCCCTCCAGAAGAGACAGGAGGATGACTATCCTTCTTACTCCGTTTATGAGCTGCTCAGCTAAGGTGCCTATCTATGCATTCTTTGTTGCTGCCTTTTTCCCGCATAAGGGAGCACTTGTCATGGTGCTGCTTTATATTCTCGGAATTGCAGTCGGGATCCTGGCATCTCTGGTTTACAAGAATACGCTCTTCAGAGGCGAGGCTGTTCCTTTTGTTATGGAGCTGCCCAATTACAGAATGCCCGGAGCAAGGAACGTCATGAGACTTCTTTGGGATAAGGCAAAAGACTTCTTTACCAGGGCCTTCAGCGTTATCCTTATCGCAACCATCTGTGTGTGGTTTTTGCAGAGTTTTGACCTTCGCTTTAACATGGTGGAGGATTCATCGACCAGCATGATGGCTGCACTCTCGAGTGTACTTGTACCTTTGTTTGTGCCGCTCGGTCTCGGAGACTGGAGAGTTGTGACATCGCTTATTACAGGATTTATTGCCAAGGAGAGCGTTGTTTCCACCATGAACATCCTCTTTGACGGAGGGGTGGAGAACGCTTTGAACACCGTAACGGCTTCTACTCTTTTGGTCTTTTCACTGCTCTATTCACCTTGTGTTGCCGCCATCGCGGCTATCAAGAGAGAGCTTGGCGGTAAATATGCACTGGCTCTGGTTCTGTGGCAGAGCGCTATTGCCTGGTTTGTGGCCTTTGTATTGAGATTTGTCTTTACAGCAATGGGTATGTGATATGACTGAGCTTGAAAAGAATGTACGGGAGAAATTCCGTTTTATCACGAAGACACTGATAGAGAAAAAGCTGACAATAACCACGATGGAGAGCTGTACTTCGGGGCTTGTGGCATCTCTTTTGACAGACACCGAAGGTGCATCCGCGATGCTGAAGGGAGCTTTTATCACCTACTCAAATGAGGCCAAGATAATGCAGAATGTGCCGGCGGAGGTGATAGGGAAGTTCGGAGTATACTCTGAGGAGACAGCCCGAGAGATGGCGTTTGCAGCCAAAAGAGCTTACGGCGCGGATATAGCAGTCGGAGTTACGGGGACCATGGGAAACGTGGATCCTGCCAACAACGATTCTGTTCCGGGAGAAGTGTTTTTTGCGATAGCACATAAAGAAGGTACCTTGAGCAGGCATATTTTTGTGCCTGTCATGGATAGCAGATACGAATACAAGCTATACGTAGCAGGCGTTATAGCCGATGAAATCACAGGTGTTATGTAAACGAAAAACACCTTTTTGTGTTCGGTATTCTATGCTATACTATACCTTGGTTACATAACTATAAGAAAGAGATGGAATAATGGAGTCTAAGCAGTACAGTAAGCGAATCCGATATTTGCGCAGACTCATCGTTACTACAGTGGCAGCTGCATGCCTTATTCCCACTTGTATCTGTGTTATTCTTGCCGTCAGATATGACAGACTTCATTCTGATTATGAGAAAACAAAGGCCGATCTTGACTGGTACAGAGAGCAGTTCGGCAGCGAGAGGGATATTCTGGCTTCAGAGGCCATACCTGATGAAAAAGATCCGGACATTGCTAAGACGGGTTCAGAAGAAATGGATGTGGATTACGCCACGGTGGATGTAAGTGGCGCCCAGAATCCTGAGGATATAGAAGGTACCAGATACGTTTATCTGACCTTCGACGACGGACCGAGTACGTATACAGATGAGATCCTGGACATTCTTAAGCAGTACAATGTCAAGGCGACATTCTTTGTCTGTGGCAAACCGAATGCCAAGTATACAGATCTTTACAAGAGAATAGTTAATGATGGGCATACTCTTGGAATGCACTCGTACAGTCACAAGTACAGCGAATTATATGCTTCTCTTGATTCTTTCAAGGAAGATACGGATAAACTGAGGATTTTTTTATACGAGACAACAGGCGTGTGGGCCAAGTTTTATCGTTTCCCGGGAGGAAGCTCCAACACCGTCAGCAAGGTGGATATGCATGAGCTGATAAGCTATCTGGAGGAGTCCGATGTGACATTCTTTGACTGGAATGTCTCAGCGGGAGATGACAGAGCCGGTGCCAACAAGGACACAATTTACGCCAACATAGTCAATAACGTGCCCAGATTCAAGCATTGTGTAGTACTTATGCACGATGCTGCTGACAAGAAGAGCACGGTAGAGGCTTTACCTGAGATCATCGAAGCGATCCAGGACATGGATGATACAGTGATAGTACCGATAACCGAGGACACGTTACCGGTTCAACATATCAACTAAACGAAAAAAGATTGAATGGAGGATATCTAGATGGGATTTTTTTCTGAGCTGAAAAGCGACCTCTCACAGGCTGTTAACACACTTATGCCTGAGGACAAGCCGGAGGCTGGGGACCTTGGCGCAGACAAGGCGCCTGTAGAAGCACCAAAGCCTGTAGACCTTGACAGCATGCTCAATCGTCTTGATGACATCAAGCTTGATGAGGCAGTTGAGGACAAGAAGGAAGAAACTGTAAAAGAGAATGTAGAGGCTATCGAGGAAGCTGAGGAGACTCTTGAGGAAGTCGAAGAGGCCAAAGAAGAGATAAAGGAAGAGATCACTGAAGCGACAGAAGAGGTCGTAGACGAAGTTCGTGAGCTCGAGGAGAAGATTGAGGAGCAGACTCAGGAGGAGATCAAGGTCGAAGAGCCCAAGAACGCTCTTGAAGCTATCAATCCTACACATATCGACAAGTATGTGGCAGATAAAAATGCAGAAACAGAAATGATAACAAGAAATGGGGGAATTGAAACTATGGATTTCGAACAGCAGACACCTACAGATGAAGTTGCCAGCATTACCGAAGGTATGATCGTCAAGGGCGATATCGCCACAACAGGTTCACTTGAGCTCATTGGTAAGATCACAGGTAATATCAAGTGTCTTGGTAAGCTCAACATCACAGGTGAGATCAACGGAGATTCAGATGCAGCTGAGATCTATGCAGAGTCTGCAAGGATCACCGGAGAGATCAAGAGCAAGGGCAGCGTTAAGGTTGGACAGAGCACAGTTATCGTTGGTAACATCTATGGTTCAAGCGCAGTTATTGCCGGTGCTGTTAAGGGTGATATCGATGTTCACGGCCCTGTAGTTCTTGATACAACAGCTATCGTAATGGGCAATATCAAGTCTCAGTCAGTACAGATCAACAATGGTGCTGTTATCGAGGGTATGTGCTCACAGGCTTATGCTGATGTTAATCCTTCAGAGTTCTTCGAGGGACTTAAGAATAAATAATATCTTTGAGGTAACGAATAGATGAGAATTTTATTAAAGCTCAGTGGTGAGGCACTTGCAGGTGAAAAGAAGACAGGCTTTGATGAAGAGACTGTCAGAAAGGTTGCACTTCAGGTCAAGCAGCTTGTAGATAACGGCACACAGGTTGGTATCGTTATTGGCGGTGGTAATTTCTGGAGAGGACGCAGTAGCGAGAATATTGATCGCACCAAGGCTGATCAGATTGGAATGCTTGCCACTATCATGAACTGCATCTATGTATCTGAGATCTTCAGAAGTGTAGGCATGATGACCAATATACTCACTCCTTTTGAGTGCGGATCATTTACAAAGCTCTTTTCCAAGGACAGAGCCAACAAATACTTCGCAAGGAACATGGTTGTATTCTTTGCAGGCGGTACAGGACATCCATACTTCTCAACTGATACAGGTGTTGTTTTGAGAGCCATAGAGGTTGAGGCGGATTATATCCTTCTTGCCAAGGCTATTGACGGAGTATATGATTCAGATCCTGCCAAGAACCCTGACGCAAAGAGATATGACACTATCTCGATCGATGAGGTCATTGAGCAGAACCTTCAGGTTGTAGACATGACAGCATCCATTCTCGCAAGAGATAACCATATGCCTATGAGAGTCTTCGCTCTCCAGGAAGAGGACAGTATTGTTAAGGCATCAAAGGGCGAATTTAACGGAACTACCGTTACAACAAAATAACCAGGGGAGGTTTAGGGTATGAACGAAAGACTTAAAAGCTTTAATGACAAAATGCAGAAGTCATTTGACTTTCTTAGAGACGATCTTGCATCAATAAGAGCAGGAAGAGCTAATCCGCATGTTCTCGACAAGATCAAGGTTGATTACTACGGAACTCCTACTCCTGTTCAGCAGGTTGGAAACGTATCTATTCCTGAGGCCAGGATCATTCAGATCGCTCCATGGGATAAGACACTTATCAAGGATATTGAGAAGGCTATCATGGCATCAGATCTTGGAATCACACCAAGCAATGACGGTGCAGTGATCAGACTTGTTTTCCCTGAACTCACAGAGGAGCGCAGAAAACAGCTCACCAAGGATATCCGCAAGAAGGGTGAGGATGCTAAGGTCGCAGTCAGAAACGTAAGACGTGACGGCAACGATGCCCTTAAGAAGCTCAAGGGAACCGAGGTTTCAGAGGATGAGATTGAGGATCTTAACGAGGAGCTTCAGAAGATAACCGACAAGTTCATCAAGGATATTGATGCAGCTGTTGAAGAGAAGAATAAAGAAATCATGACGGTATAAACTATGGAACAGAATACAAATATTCCCGCACATGTAGCCATTATTCTTGATGGCAACGGAAGATGGGCCAAGGCAAAGGGAATGCCCAGAAACTATGGCCATATGCAGGGAGCAAAAGCTGTTGAAGACATCCTTGTGGACGCCAGGGACATGGGGATCAAATATCTGACAGTATATGCATTTTCTACTGAAAATTGGAGTCGTCCTGAGGCAGAGGTTTCTGCCCTCATGACGATCCTTCGAAATTATCTGAAAACCAGTATAAAGAAGTCTATGAAGAACAATGTGCGCTGCCGTGTCATCGGTGAGCGCTCTGTGCTTTCAGAGGATATCCGTAAGGCTATTGAAGAGCTTGAAAATGCAACTGCAGGCAATACAGGACTTACCTTTACCATTGCCATCAATTACGGCAGCAGAGACGAGATAACAAGGGCTGTCAGAAAGGTTGCCAAGAGAGTAGAGGCAGGTGAGATAAAAGCTGAGGATATAACAGAGAAGGATATTGCTGAAAATCTGGATACCAACTTCCTTCCGGATCCGGACCTTCTGATAAGGACCTGCAACGAGCAGAGAATATCCAATTACCTGCTCTGGCAGTGTGCGTATACGGAGTTCTACTTTACTCCTGTAGCCTGGCCTGATTTTAACAAGGCTGAGCTTGAAAAGGCGGTAGAAGCCTACGCCGGCAGAAACCGTAAGTTTGGAGGACTGAAGGAATCTTGAAGACTAGGGTTATCAGTGGAATTGTAATTGGAATTGTGCTGGCGGCGGTACTTATCCCGGGTGGGTATGTACTCTCGGCAGCACTTTTGATAGTATCACTTATAGCATATTTTGAACTTACAAGGGCTCTTGGAGTTCATGGATCCGGCAGCAGGATAAATGTGCTGGAAGCCTGCGGATACGCATCAATTCTGGTTCATTACGCCCAGATGATGTTGTTTAAGGATTACAGGTATTATATCTTCTCAATTATGTTTGCCTTTTTCCTCATCATGGTGTGCTATGTTGTCACGTTTCCCAAATTTAAGGCGGATCAGGCCATATTCTGCTTTTTCAGCTTTATCTACGCACCGGTGAATATGTCTTTTGTCTACCTCTTAAGGAGCAGGAATTTGGGTATATATTTCGCCTGGATACCGTTTATTGCCTGGGTCTGCGACACCTGTGCATACTTTGCGGGAAGAGCTTTTGGCAAGCACAAGATGGCGCCGGTTCTTTCACCCAAGAAGACAATTGAAGGTGCTATAGGCGGTATACTGGGATCAGTTCTGGTAGGTGGGATCATAGGCTACATACTCTACCTGAATGAAACTCATAACCTTGCAACCGTGTGGGGACTTATGATCATCTGCTTTGTCGGGAGCATCATTTCTCAGATTGGAGATCTTCTGGCATCAGGTATTAAGCGTGATCACAATATCAAGGACTATGGAACGCTTATCCCCGGACACGGCGGGATAATGGACCGTTTTGACAGTGTTATATTTGTCATTCCATGCATTTATTTTCTGGCAGCAGTGATGTTACCGCTGGTAGGATAAACGCCACTAACAGATGGAGGTGTAGTGATGAAGAGTGTACTGATTGTTGATGATTCCATTGTTTCACGTAAGATGCTCGCAAAGCTGATTGAGAGCAGTGGTTATTCTGTGGCATCACAGGCCATCAATGGTAAGGAGGCCTTAGAGCTATATAAAAAGCTTTCTCCCGACGTGGTTACCATGGATATCACCATGCCTGAGATGAATGGCATGGACGCACTTAAGATGATAAGGGAGTACGATCCACAGGCCAAGGTGGTGCTTATCACAGCAGCCGGCCAGATTGAAAAGAAAGAACAGGCGATGGAGTATGGGGCAACGGCTTTTATTACCAAGCCCTATGATAATCAGGATATACTTGATGCCATTGCAAAATGTTTGGAAGAATAAAGTCACAAGGAAGTAAGCATGAGAAAAATAGTTTTACTGGGGTCTACGGGTTCAATAGGAACACAGACCCTTGATGTAGTCAGAAACAATGCCTCGGAGCTTGAGGTTGTAGGAATCGCAGCTCTAAAGAGCGTAGATAAAGTAGAGAAGCAGGTTCGTGAATTTAAGCCAAGATATGTCTGCATGT
>JAFSTR010000009.1 GCA_017445665.1 Butyrivibrio sp.
AACATCGGCTTTTCATATCACGGAAACACAGAGGATTTCATCGGGATCCTCGATGCTTATGACTGGGACTTCTGCCAGATCCAGTACAACTATGTGGATGAGCACTCTCAGGCAGGCAGAAAAGGTCTTTTGCATGCGGCAGAGAAGAATATCCCTGTTGTTATCATGGAACCTCTTCGCGGAGGTAAGCTTGTAAATCAGCTTCCCGAGAAGGCAAAAGAGCTTATAGCTTCCCAGGGCAACGGTTACACACCTGCAGAATACGGCCTTCGCTGGCTCTGGAATCAGAAGGAAGTAACCTGCGTCTTATCCGGAATGAATTCCATCGAGATGGTAGAAGAAAACTGCAGGATCGCATCATCGGCAAAAGCAGACTCTTTTACCGAAAAAGATTTTGAAGTGATAGACAAGGTAAAAAAGATAATCTCTGAGTCAGAGCTTGTAGGATGCACAGGATGCAGATACTGCATGCCATGTCCGAGGGGTGTTGATATCCCTGCTCTTTTCAGGAGCTACAACATGACAACCGTTGACAGCAAGTCCTCAGCCAGATTTGAATATGCACAGTATGTCGGCCTTAAAAAGGAACCCGCCTTTGCCACACAGTGCATAGGCTGTGGAAAGTGCGAGCAGCATTGTCCGCAGAGCATTCCGATCAGGGAAAAGCTTAAGGAAGCTGACAGAGTTATACGTCCTCTTCCCTACAAGATCGGTATAAACCTGGTCAGAAAATTTATGCTCAGATCATGATAAAAACTATTACAATAAAGCGTAGAGAAATCTTACTCTGCGCTTTTTGTGTTATAATTTTTATCAGAGGTAATTGTCATGATAAACGGCAAAAAAATAGTTGCTTTATGCACATATAGAATACATGATTCCCAGGTTTTTACCTTTATAACGGAGTTCAATGACCTTTTAAAGAAGCTTGACTCTGCTCTGTTTGTATATGCCATAAACGCTGAGATTGGCAACAGATGCGGTTTCCTTGCAGAGACTTCAGTATATGACCTTATCCCCTTTGACAAAGTTGATCTTGTCGTGATCATGGATGAGAAGATAAAGAGCAGGGAGACTGTTCTTAAGATCATAGGCAATGCCAAAAAAGCTGATATTCCTGTCATAGTCATAGACGGTGATTACGAAGACGTATTCACTGTAAATTTTGATTACAGGACAGGATTTGAAACTGTTGTAAGACACGTCATTGAGGACCACGGATCGATCCGTCCGCATTTCATGGCAGGTAAGAGAAACAATAAATATTCCATTGAGCGATTTGAAGTTTTCAAGGAAGTTCTTGCCGACAACAACATCCCCTATGACGATTCGATGCTCAGCTACGGAGATTTCTGGTCTGTTCCTTCGCGTGCAGCAACGGAGGAGATTTTGAAAAGAGACGTCCTTCCCGATGCGATCATCTGTGCAAACGACATCATGGCCATTAATGTCTGCGATGTCCTGACCACCCACATGAAAATGGTTCCGGGTGAAGTCATGGTCACAGGTTTTGACGGTCTTGATGAAGCCTCTCTTGCAACTCCCGGTGTCACTACGGCTAAATGCAGCAGTATAGATCTGGCAAGGGCCGTCATCGAAGCTGTAAAAGATGCTTTTGAAGGCAAACCTGTGCGGCACATAGATGTCGTCCCGGAATTTCTTCCAAATGAATCCTGCGGATGTCCACGCTGCGCTCCCAGTGCCATCTCCGCAGTGCACAGTTTCAACAACAGATTCTACCATCATCAGGATGATCTTCATATCATGCAGGATTTCACATCAAGAATCATCAGCAGTGAGTCTCTGGAGGACTGCCTTGATTACCTGCGCAGCCCTATTTCAAACAACATGTGCATTGTACTTGATGCTGCCTGCCTGAACGAGGAAGTCAACTATTTCCTCGAGGACACCGATACCGATGAAAAGGTCCTTATCTATGACTCCTATATCGATGAGGACAGGGTAACGCCTTTCGATATGGATTGCGTAGTTCCTCACCTCGATGAGCTGCTTGAAAAGGGTTATCCTCTGATATTCAATGCCCTTGAATATATGAGAAAGTCTCCGGGCTTTATATGCTACTCTTTTACCGGATATGAGATGATCGATTACTCCAAGACCGCCTCTCTTACCAGCACCATCAGCATGGGACTTGGAAGTTATATAAACATGCGTTACCAGCTTTTTATCAGAGATAAGATCCAGCGTATGTACCAAAACGACGCTCTTACAGGTCTGTATACAAGACTTGCATTCTACTCCAAATATGAGGATCTGAAAGAAGATCCTTCCAACATGGGAAAAGACGTCACGGTTATCATGGCCGATCTGAACGGTCTTAAGAAGATAAACGACACCCTCGGTCACTCAGCAGGTGATAAAGCCATCAAGGCTGTAGCTTCAAGGCTTAAGGAAAACTGTCCGGAAGATGCGCTGTGTCTGAGGCACGGCGGCGACGAAATGGTCGCTCTGATCCTTGGCCCCTGTGATCCTGACAAGATAAAAGCAGGCATTGACGAGGGCCTGAAAAAGGATACCGAAAGGCTTGGCATCATGGTTTCCGCCAGTATCGGAGTATACGTCACTAAGTTTGACAACGAACTTGACCTTAACAAAGCAATAAACTGCGCAGATGAACAGATGTATAAAATCAAAAAGCAGTCGAGATGATCGGCTGCTTTTTATCTGCTCTACTTCTTGAGATCAGCTTTGTTCTTGTACATGTTCTTATCCGCTCTTTCAAATACGGTGGATACCCTCTTATCCCTCCTGTACCTGGAGGCTCCGGCTGCGATCACAACCTTTCCGCCAGCTTTGTTCTTCCGGTTGATCTTCTCAATCTTTTCCATTATTTCATCCAGATTCTCGTAATCTTCTCCGTCAACAACAACTACAAACTCATCGCCTCCGAGTCTGAATACCGGACTGTGAGTGAAGGTCTTGCAAATGATCTTACAGCCATCCTTGATGTATTTATCGCCGGCCTGATGACCCTTTGTATCATTTATGAGTTTCAGATCGTTCAGATCAAATACAGCAATGGCAAATTCAGGACATGCACCCTCGGAAATCTTTTTATCTATACTCTGTTCCATATCCACGTAGGCATGCTTGTTCTTTACACCTGTAAGCTCATCAATATTTGCCTCTTCCCTGGCTGCCATAAGATTAAAACTGTATTCCTGTTCTTTTCTTGTCTCACGGTCAACATTCAAAAGGCCCATGATGATCTTGTCTTCTGAATTCTCATGGATCAGATTGGCTCTCATCTGTACATAGACAGGTTTTTTATTTATCACCAGCCTGTAATTCAGCGTAAAGATCCCGTCCTCTTCGATGCGCTTTAACACATTATCCTTTTGGATCATAGTGCAAAAGAGCTGGTAGTCATCCTTAAATACTACCCTTTCCCCAGTAATGATAGTCTTTGCAAAAAAGCTTGCTCCCTTTTCGGGGGTCCCCAAGGCAGCAAAGTATTCCTTTGAAGTGTAAAGGGAATACTCTTCCGTAACAGGATCGATGATATATATAGCCATATAATCTCCGGAAAGCGCACTTATCCTCGAGTATATAAGGCTCTCTTCCCTGAGCTTTTCCATTACTTCCTTTTGCTTCATCTGAGCATCGACATTGGTTATACCGATTATGATCTCATTTTTCCTGTCTCGTACAGGAACTATTTTCATACTGACGTAAGCAGGATTGCCATCAGTCATGATCCTGTAGGTATGCGTAAAATTGCCGTTCTCGTTAAGGCTCTTTTCAATACTCTCTTTATTGAAGACTTTGAAGAATTCATCGAAATCCTCTTTAAAAAGAATGCGTTCAGCATCTTTTTTGCACGCTTCGAAGAAGTTATTTCCGTGCCGCTCTACAGTAACTTCACGGTTAAGACCATCGGGAGAATATTCAGTAAACTCACCACTATCCATGTTTACAAAGAAAAGATTTACATAATCCTCTGTCAGGGCTCTGGCTATATAATTATATGTGAGTCCGGTGTTCATCTTGCTTGAATCGGTAATTGAAAGCACGACAATAGCAACCGCAGCCACTCCTGTTATCGGATTTACCGCAATTCTTCTTATGAACATCTGTATACTTGTGCCATTTGCACTTAAGTCATCGGTGAATGTCCTTCTGCCATCCCGTGCACACTGGACTATTGATTTTAATGTATAACCACCGGGAAATCCCTCATATTCGCCAATCTTAAACTCTTTTCTTTGAAGGCGTCCCGGAAAAGCTTTTTCAAAGAATTCCCTGAAGGAAGCATTGGATCTGACAATTGACAATGTACTGTCACTGACTTCCATCAGAACCATTGGCATGGTATCGAAGTAATTGGCAAGTGCATCCTCATCAGATCTTGATATTGAAAGGTCATACAGATTCACGTTACCGATCTGAACATAGTAATCCGTTTCAGCCGGATTTTCGAACATCTCAGAGTCGAGGGTCTCTCTTTTTTCAAATATCTCGGCCATGGACATGGGCTTTGCAAAATAGAAGCCCTGCAATTTAGTACAGCCTATCTCTTTAAGGAAATCCAGCTGTTCCCGGTTTTCAACACCCTCTGCGATAGTCTCTTTTCCCAGAGCCATAGCCATTCTGACAAGCTCTGTTATGATGACCTTACCGTGCTTGCCATCACCGATCTGGCTGACAAAAAGCATATCGATCTTAATAAGATCAAAGGGGATTTTCTGCAGAATAACCGGAGATGAATATCCACTGCCGTAGTCATCCATCCACACAGTAAAGCCCAGTTCTTTAAATCTGGCGATCTGCTGAGTCATGTAATCAACATCATCAGCCAGAGCACTTTCGGTGATCTCTATTATCAGCTTGTCTCTGCCAATATCGGAGGCATCAACACGTTTTCTGATCTCTTCAACCAGATCACAGGTATAGAAATCAGACCTTGAGAAGTTGACTGACTCAGGGACCACATATACTCCGTGTTCCATCTGATTCTTCAGCTTCAAAAGGACTTTTTCGACCATGTAAAGATCCAGCTTATAGATACTGTTGGTCTCCTCAAGCACAGGGATAAACTCATCGGGGCCAAAGGTCCCCTTTTCAGGATCTATCCATCTGGCCAGAGCTTCTTCGTTGCATACGCGGTCATTTGCAGCCCTGAAGATTGGCTGGTGATATACCTGTATCCATTCCTCTTCAAGAGCCCTGTCCAGATTCTCCACAATATATCTTTGACGTTCAAGCTCAGCCACCATTGATTTGTCGAAATAGTAAACATGAGCTTCAAAGGTCTTTTTATCAGAGTCGCATGCAAGCTTGGCTCTGTCACAAGCCGCACTTATGGTGACATCTTCGCTGTCATATAAATAAACACCGATTCTCAGCGGCATGGTCTTTCCGCCGTTGATATTCCTGGACTCTTCAATTATGTTTTCACAGATCTCATCAATTCCTTCCGAGTCAGTATATACGCAGAAGTGATCGGCGCTGAATCTGCTGCAATTCTGATTGCTGAAATGACTTATCAGTATCCTCGAAAAAGCAACGAGGAACTTATCGCCCTCTTCCATGCCGTATTTCTGGTTGTAGCTCTTCATTCCGTTGAAATCCAGAAACAGGATGACAGGCTCTTTCCCCGTTTCTCTTATAGCCCTGCAGCCTTCGGTTGCAAGCTCGAAGAAATTGGTCATTGAAGGGAAACCGGTAAGATAGTCATAGCTTAATGTGCGTTTCGCAGTTCTGTCTGTGATAGCTATACTCAGAAGCGAGGAGATGCTTCCATCGCCTTCAAAATCACCATTTTCGATAAAGGGACCATGGTCGGTGTACCAGCACATTTCAAGTCTTGTGCCGTCCTCTTTATAGATGTGCCTTCCATAGGAATGGATTATCCTGTATTCTCCATGGATCAAAGATCTGTAGATGACATCGAAGGGGGCATCACCTTCCAGAAAATTGTGGGAGGCATCAGCAACAAACGCCACATCGTCAGGATGAATATCCCTAAACATGTCGTTGTCCATAAGATCATAGGTATCCTGTTTGTTCTCATATCCGTAAAAATCCAGGAAACCATTAGATAAAAGAATTGTCACCAGGCGCTTGTTTATATACTGATATACCGCATATGGTACGCTGGTGTTCTCAAGTATTTTGAATGCCGTGCTGTCATATTTGTATCTGTCCACTTAACGCCTCCGATAATAAGCGAAAAATTATCTGTATATCATTTTATCACAAACGATAAATGGGTTACAATAAATTTACTCTTACCTTTCCATAAAGAAACAGAGGCACCAATATGGTGCCCCCGTTTCTTTAAGAGAGAGAAAAATTATGATTAAGAAGTGTTTGATAATGCCGTTAGTTGTAGTACTGAGGCCTTTCTCAGTCGTCTATATCTTTTTCAATAATCTGGCCGGAAGCTACTTCTATATCATAGTTATACTCAACAAATCCAACTCTGAATTCTACTTCGTATACTTCCATGCCGTCTTCATAATCTTTTTTAACCTGTGTATAAAGGGTATCTTCCATCTCAAATCCTGCATCCTTTAAAGCGATGTCAAGAGCCTGAAGCTTGGTCACTCCTGATGCAACTCCTGTTGTCTTCATCGGAGCCGCTGTCTTTGCAACCTTGGCTGTTGCAGGTGCTGCAAGTGATACCATAGGTGGCATAATGGGTAATGCAATAACTACAGATGCGATGATTGATGCTGCCAGTGTAATGATCTTCTTCATAACTTTTCTCCTTTTCGTGTGGTTGATTGGTTGATTGATCTGTTTGATTTGTTTTATCTTGATGTAATGTTATCACCGCTTATATCACACAACTGTCACACATTGTTTTTGATCCCTAGGGACGGAGTCAGGGGTCCAAAAAATGAGCCCTCGACTCCGTCCCCGGGGGTCAAAAAAACCGGAGCCAAAAGACTCCGGTTTTATCAATCTTCGTAGCGTGAAACCATATCGAGGATTTCCTGCGTGTATTTGGGGTACTGCCTCGCCATGTCCTCTATCTCTGCCTTGGCGTTACCGGCGACGATGTCGCGGTTGTATTCCATGCGTTTTCTGAGGGACTGACGCCGTACATTCAGACTGTGTCTTATCTCCACTTCTTCATTGTGATCAAGAAGAGCTTCTACCTGGTGGATCCAGATGTCAGGATCTTTTACCCTGAAATGCCTGAGCATGTAGACAAGATCCTTCTGGTTGGAATCCAGAAGCTTTCTGGCATCCTCAACCTTGGCTCTCTCGTTCCTCTCCTGGAGGTACTTGCCATACATGTCCGTGAGCTCTTTTGAAGTATTAACGCCATATTTAAGGCACAGATAATCTATAAGATTTGTATTGTTGACATACCTTATCTTGACCTGATTCTGGAGCATGATGAGCCTTGAGATCGACTTGGTCACCACCTTCAACTCCGAAGCCGCATTGGTCTGATGAATGTACAGATAAGTGACTGCAACTGCTGCCAGGAGGAAGGTCACCATATAGCCGTAGACCACATTGAGCTTAAGCCCCAGCTGTAAGAACAAAAGAAAGATCACGATCACCACCAGTGCAACGGATATGGCGATGATGAGTCTCCTGTCATTTTCAACCGCAGTAAGGATCTCATCCTCCTGGAACATGTAGGCCTCGCGTTCACTGTCAAGGCGCTTAAGATCGTTCCTTATCTTTCTCTGGTACTCCTCAGCTTCAGCAAGCTTTTTGGCGCCCTCTTTGGCGCCGGACTGAAGCCTCTCCATATGCTCAAACTCCGCATCACTCATGCGGCTCTTTCGCTTGTCGAATTTCTCCTGCTGCTCCTGGGACTCAAGGATCCTTTTGGCACACTCGTTGATCTCCGCCCTCTGCTCGGAAGGAAGCGCATCGATCTCCTCCATGTCGCGAAGATGCGAAGTCACATCATTGTACTCCATTTCCAGAGCGTCAAGCTCCGTGGAAGCCTCCTGCATCTGCTGAAGGCAGCTTCCTATGTACTCCCTTCGCTGTACCGGATCATCTATATCAACATCCTTCCTGTTATAGACAATGTCGTTCCAGTCCTGGAGTCCTGTCTCTTTTGCCCAGTCCTCACGTTTGTCGCTGTTGTCCCTTAAGAAATCAAATAGCCCCATCACTTCACCTTATCTTTTACAAGATCTCTGTATGTAAGTTTCATTTCATCGGTGATCTCGCCCACCTGATCGTAATACTCGTGCATCTTGCTCTCAGCCTTGTAAAGAGCCATCGTCCTGAGCATAAGATTTTCCTTGCTGGATGAATAAAGCTCCTCCGCCTCCTTCATCCTGCTCTCAAGCTCCATGGATGCCTCATAGGCCTCATCTGAATCCGCGATAAAAGAGACATATTCCTTGTTGGAAAGATTCATCCTTACAGCCGATAGGTACTGCATGTAAGATTCCTTGTTGCCGCCATCCTCATAGGCTGTCTTAAACCGCTCTGCTGCCTTCTCAAACAGAAAGAGCCTTGCGTACATCACACCTTCGTTGTGCTCGATATACGCTCTGAGTTTGCGGTCAATATCGGGAGTGTTGTGCAAAAGAAATTCATACTCCCTGAAAGCCATTGTGTACTTTTCGTTTTTCATGAGGAAATCAGCGCGCTGGAGCTTCTTTTTGTAGATATCCATTCCGGCGTTGCCCCTTAATATCTCCTCGGTCTTGTCCACCTCTTTGCGGGTGTTGTAGCCTACATAGTCAAGAATGGTCCCTGCAAGGGATGCCATGGAGCACCTCTTGGCCGCCATGCTCCTGAGCTCGTCAGATAATTTCTGAAGGCAGCACTCCGTCTCGATCCAGTCAAAGAGCTCTTTGTCAAAGCTCTCCTCATCCAGAAGAAACGCGTTCTGCACTATGCAGTAGCACAGCTCCTCGATACAGTACACATTTCTGCCAATCTTCTCTATGTGATATGGATTTTGGGCATATCGTCCTATACAAAGAATTGGTTTACTCATAAACTATCACACCTCTATCGTCTGCTCCCACACTTTTCCTGTGGCCGGGAACAGCTCGCCAAAGCCAAGGTCCGTCACCTTGACATTTACTTCATTTACACTTCCCATGCTAAAAGCAATGCGAAGCCTTGTAGCCCTTGGCGGTCTCTTTTCAAGACCATCCAGATAAAGCTGAACTATCCTGGGCATCTTACCCGTAAGGGGAGTAACTTCAATGTTGAGGATCCCACTGGGATCCATGATTATATCAAAGGTCGTTCCTGCCTCGTACCAGTTGACACCGGCATCAAGGATGGCGTGGTAGACCTCGGTCCCGCACTTTAAAAGCTTCATTCCAAGGTTGGCCTTTAGCTTGTCCTCGCCCAGAAAGACAAATCTTGAAGCATTGCCGCTGGGGCGTATCCTCTCCCTGGCAGCGATGCTGGCACCTTTGCTAAAGAGGTTGTTGCCCTGGAACACCCTTCTTGTCCTGCAGAGAAACTCCAGTGATCTCTTTGGCCAC
>JAFSTR010000081.1 GCA_017445665.1 Butyrivibrio sp.
GATCGTAACAACCGGTGTGTAGTATCTTGCAAACCTTGTGATGAAGTTCTCCATCCTGGACTTCTTGTTGCTGGCATTCTCAACCAGGTCAAGGATCCTTGCAACTGTAGAGTCCTCGTAGACCTTATCTACTCTTACCTTAAGAATACCTTCACCGTTGACGCATCCGCTTATGACCGCATCGCCTTCTGCTGCCCTTCTGGGAACAGATTCACCGGTAAGTGCCGCAGTGTCAACAAAGGATTCTCCTTCAAGTACAGTACCGTCCAGCGGGATCTTCTCTCCTGCTCTGACAAGAATGATGTCACCTACGCTTACTTCCTCCGGATCAACTTCTGTGGCCTCTCCGTCTTCGTTTACCAGATTTGCAAACTCCGGAGCAATGCTCATAAGATCTGTAATGGACTGCCTTGACTTTCCTACGGCGTAGCTCTGGAAGAGCTCTCCAACCTGGTAAAAGAGCATTACGGCTAAAGCCTCTGAGTACTCGCCTATTCCAAATGCTCCGATTGTTGCTATCATCATAAGGAAGTTCTCGTCAAAGACCTGTCCGTGACTTATGTTAATAACAGCCTTTCGGATAACGTCATAGCCGATGATTCCATAAGGAACAAGGTATATGATCAGCTTCACAAACCAGGGAAGCGGTTCCATTATGCCGATCTTATCAAGTACCAGCAGGATGACAAACATTGCAAGTACTATGAGTATTCTGTTGCGGGTCTTTTTTTGTTTCTTAGTCATACGTGTTACCTCTATACTCCGTGATATACGCCTTGCTTCACAATCCTATATCACTCAATTTCGCAATCAGGCTCAACCTTCTTGCAGGCCTTGACCGCTGCATCAAATACCTTATCAAAAATGTCGTCAGCAGCCTCAAGTGTAAACTTCTGAGTCATGAAATTAACTCTTGCACTTACAACACCATCGATCTTCTTAACTGCATCCTCCATCTTAGCTGCACAGTTTGCACAATCTACCTCACACTTAAATGTTTTCTTCATAATATCCACCTTTCTGCCCTCATAAGGCTAATAATTTACTCTTCAATATGGTTGATTCCCTGGTCGATGATAGTTCTTACATGGTCATCTGCCAGGAAGTAGATTATCTGTTTGCCCTCACGTCTGTTCCCTACGAGCTTGCTCTGCTTAAGAATCTTAAGCTGATGGGATATTGCCGATTGAGTCATGTTAAGGCTGTCAGCTATATCACATACACACATTTCTTCTTCAAACAGGGCAAAGAGAATACGGATCCTTGTGGAATCACCGAAGACCTTGAACAGCTCTGCCAGATCATAAAGCTTGTCATCGTCAGGCATCTCTCTGTGTACCTTCAGTACCACATCTGCATGCTTATGTACTACATCGCAGTGCTCTACATCGTTTACTGACATATCATCTTCCTTTCATTTCAACATATGAATAATTGTTCATATGTTGAATATAAAACAACCCTGCTGAATTGTCAACAGGGTTATTATAAATTTCTCTATCTGTTATTAATCGCAGCCTCAACGGTCTTTCTCATATACCTGATAACATCTGCCGGATACTCGCCTACTGCAGTCTCTCCCGTGACCATGACAGAAGAGGCGCCATCAAGTACTGCGTTGTAGATGTCACTGACTTCTGCCCTTGTGGGAACCTTGCTGTGCTCCATGGATGAGAGCATCTGAGTAACTACCATGAAAGGAACACCGGCAGTTCTGCATCTGCGGGCTATATCCTTCTGGACTCCGGGAAGTTCCCATAAAGGAACGGCATTTCCAAGATCACCTCTTGCTATTATCATCTCATCCGCATGGTCAAAAAAGCTCTCGAGATTCTCTACGCCGCTCAGATTCTCAATCTTGGCGTATATCTTTATGTCTTTTCCGCCGTTATTATCAAGTGCTTTTCTGACATCCAGAAGGTCACCGGCACTTCTTACAAAGGGCTGCATGACACCGTAGATACCGCTCTTGCAGGCAAGTTTTATATTCTCGATATCGCTTTCTGTAAGCGCGGGCATATCAACAGACTTTCCTACTATTGCTATACTCTTTCTGCCATTTAAGATCCCGCCTCTGGTAACACGGGCTTTTGCAGATTCATCATCTGTCTCTGTGACGGTTGCTGCTATCCTGCCGTCATCCAGGAGAATATCCTGCCCGGTTTCAAGCGCTTTCAGTATCCTGTGATCAAGTGTTACTGCCTTATTTCCAGGACCGGAAATCCCCACGCACTCTTCCGTCGCCAGTATCAGCTCATCTTTTTCATTCAGACCGATAGGCTCTTTAAGCTTACCGATCCTCAGCTCCGGCCCCTGCATATCTATCAGGATCTTTGGAACAATTCCGTTTGCTGATGCAGCTCTTTTAACCTTATCTATTTCCTCAAGGCAGTCCCTGAGCATAACATGGGATAAATTGATCCTGATACCGGTCATACCTGCGGCAAACATCTCAGAAAGTATTGCCTCTTCACTGCAACCGGGGCCCAGTGTTCCAAACACATCTGTCATCGGCTTCTCCTCATCGACCAGCACCTGTCCATATCAAATCTTAAGCTCATCATAGAGCTCGGGATATCCCTTTTTCAGAGCTCTGTTAAACTTTCCCCGGATCCTGCCGAAACTCAGCCACCCGATAAACCCGAATGCAAGTACGAGAAAGATCAGGATCGGAGCAAATATCCCCAGTAATGTCACATGATCTACAGGGCCGTTTTTGCTGATATTCATAACTGTCGACACTCCCATGAGAAGTGTCATGGTTGCAAGAAGAGCACAGGCCACAGTAAATCTCTTTATTACAGGCTCGACATAATCCGCAACATTTTTTCTTGTCTTTTTAAGATCAAACTTATCCATACAGCCTGCTGCTATCGCCTTCACAGCCTCTCTGGTAAGTGTTTTGGTCATAAGTGTTACTGACATTTAAAATCCTTTCATCAGGTCGAAGAGACTGATCTGGTTGGAATCCGGAATATCTCCCAGAAGTCCCATGTCAGCCATCTTATCTATTACTGTCTGAGGGCACTTGGTCCTCTGGCGGAAGTCGTCCTTGGACAGGAACGGTCCATCCTTGGCTGCTTCAACGATCTGATCTGCAGCCTTCTCACCCATACCGTCGATACTGGTAAGGGCCGGCATGATCTTGTCTCCTATAACCTGGAAATCCCTGGACTTGACCTTGAAGATGTCGATTGGCATAAACTCAATGCCTCTCTCGTACATCTCCTCAACCAGCCTCATATCTCCGTACTCTGCCTGCTGGGCATTTGAGAGTTCATCCTTGCGGCTCTGGTAATCCTTCATAACACTGTGGAGGTGATTCTCACCCTGGCACATGTGCTCATAGTTGAAGGCTTTGGCTCTTATGGAAAACCACGCTGCATAGAATGCCTGTGGCATATAAACCTTAAAATAAGCAATTCTCCAGGCCATCATAACGTATGCTGCCGCATGGGCCTTGGGGAACATGTACTTGATCTTCTCACAGGACCAGATATACCAGTCCGGAACGCCGTGGTCGATCATGTCTTTTTTCCAGTCAGGCCAGTTCTTCTCCTTGCCGCCGGCAACCTTACCTTTACGAACTGCCTCCATTATCTTGAAGGACTCTGACTTATCAAGTCCCTTCTGGATCAGGTAGATCATGATATCGTCACGACAGCAGATACAGGTATCGATGGTTGCCTTGCCCTCCTGGATCAGGGTCTGGGCGTTACCGAGCCATACGTCGGTACCGTGTGAAAGACCTGAAATCCTTATAAGGTGGGACAGAGACTTGGGCTGCGCATCAATAACCATCTGCATGGCAAAGTCGGTACCAAATTCAGGAAGTCCGAGACATCCCAGCTTGGTTCCGCCAATCTGCTCCGGCTCAATGCCAAGGGCAGTCGTATTCATGAAAAGACTCATTACCTTCTTGTCATCAAGAGGCACAGTCTTGGGATCCATTCCCGTGCAGTCCTGCAAAAACCTTATCATGGTAGGATCATCGTGTCCCAGAATATCGAGCTTTAACAGGTTGTGGTCGATGGAGTGATAGTCGTAATGTGTGGTGATCGTTGCAGTGGTCATATCATTGGCCGGATGCTGAACAGGACAGAAGGAGTTAATATCCTCTCCCACGGGAAGAACTATGATTCCGCCCGGGTGCTGACCTGTACCACGCCTTATGCCTGTACATCCCTGAACGATCCTGTTTATCTCACACTTTCTCTTACTGATACCAAGACCGTCATAGTACTTCTTAACAAAACCGTAGGCAGTCTTATCCGCAAGCGAAGCAATGGTTCCGGCTCTGAAGGTCTGGCCGTAACCAAAGATAACCTCTGTATATTTGTGAGCCTTTGACTGATACTCACCCGAGAAGTTAAGGTCGATATCAGGCTCTTTGTCTCCCTTGAATCCAAGGAAAGTCTCGAAAGGAATATCGAATCCGTCCTTGTTAAGCTTGGTGCCGCACTTAGGGCACATCTTGTCCGGCATGTCACAGCCGGAATTACCACCATAGGCCTTAACTTCCTCAGAGTCAAAATCCGAGTACTTACAGTTAGGGCACACATAGTGAGGACTTAAGGAGTTAACCTCCGTGATTCCCGAAGTAAACGCAACAAAAGAAGATCCTACGGATCCTCTGGAACCTACCAGGTATCCGTCCTCATTGGATTTCCAAACCAGCTTCTGGGCAATGATATACATAACCGCGAAACCGTTTTTAATGATTGAATTAAGCTCTCTCTCAAGTCTCTCCTGAACAATCTCCGGAAGATCGTCTCCGTAGATCTCATGAGCCTTGTCGTAGCAGATCTTTGTAAGGATCTCATCACTGTTCTCGATGACAGGCGCACACTTATCGGGACGAACAGGCGAAATGGAATCGCACATATCCATGATCTTCCTGGTATTATCAATAACGATCTCTTTTGCCTTCTCGCCGCCAAGATAGTCAAATTCCGCCATCATCTCATCGGTGGTCCTCAGGTAAAGAGGAGCCGGCTCCTCATCGTTCATACCCTTACCTGCCATTATGATGGTCCTGTATATCTCATCCTCAGGATTAAGGAAATGCGCATCACAGGTAGCCACAACGGGTTTATTCCACTGCTCACCAAGCCTTACGATCTCTTTATTTATCTCTCTTATATCGTCGTCGCTGTTTATGTCCTCATATCGCTCGGATTCAACCATAAAGTGGTTATTGCCCACAGGCTGGATCTCCAGATAGTCATAAAAGCTCACAAGCCTTGCGATCTCTTCAGGTGGCCTTCCCTCTACGACAGCGCCGTAAAGCTCTCCGGCACAGCACGCACTGCCTATGATAAGTCCCTCTCTGTACTTGATCAGCTCGCTCTTGGGAATGAGCGGAAATCTTCTGAAATAGTCAATATGTGACTTGCTGACAAGTGTATAGAGGTTGACACGTCCCAGTGTATTCTTCGCCAGGATAATACAGTGATTTGGGCGAAGGTGCCTTATCATCTCAGGTGTAGGCTTTCCGAGAATGTTGACCTGAGTCAGATCTTCAGCTCCCTGCTCCTTGAGCATTGGAACAAACTTGTTAAAAATAAGTGCAGTACACTCAGCATCATCTACAGCCCTGTGGTGATGCCCAAGTACAATGTTCAGGGTCTTGGCCACCGCATCCAGCGTATGCTTGGCCTGCAGCGGGAAGAAATATCTTGAAAGCCAGAGCGTATCAACGGTAGTGTAATCCGCATCGATACCAAGCTCCTCGCAGTTCTGATTGATAAAGCTTATGTCAAAAGACACATTGTGTCCTACCAGTACTGCTCCCTCGCAGAACTCTACGAACTTCGGGATGATAACTTCCCTGGTAGGCGCACCGATGACCATATCATCAGTGATAGAAGTAAGTTTCTCAATCCTGTAAGGGATTGGAACCTGAGGATTGATAAACTCCGAAAATCTGTCTACAATCTCTCCGTTTTTGATCTTAACGGCACCGATCTCTATGATCTTATTCTTGATGGGTGAAAAGCCCGTTGTCTCAATATCAAATACGACAAAAGTCGTATCATCAAGCTTCTGCCCCTTATCATTAACAACAATTTCCTTGAGGTCATCTACAACGTAAGCCTCTACGCCCAGGATCAGTTTAAAGAAATCCTGTCTGTCGATAGGCGGCTCTCCTGCCTCCTTGCGTCTTGACTTCTCGTCCTTGTAGAGATCCTCCCAGACGTGATTGGCATCAGTGAGGGACTGTACAACACCGTGGTCAGTTATGGCAATACCCGGCATTCCCCACTTGTAGGCCTGCTTCACAATGTCTTTTACCTCGGAGACTCCGTCCATATCACTCATCTTGGTATGACAGTGGAGCTCCACTCTTTTCACGTCAGCGTTATCTACCCTCTTAACGGTAAAATCAGGTATCTTCTTGACTCCCACAACCGACTGGATAGAAAGCTCATGGTCAAATCTATCAATGGCAGCTATTCCCTTGACCTTAACAAAAGCACCCATCTTGATGCTCTTTGTGATATCCGGAACATCTGCTGTATTAACAAACATCTTGACTGCAATGGTATCTGTAAAGTCCGTCACAGCAAAGATGAGAATAGTCTTGTCATTTCTGATGTCTCTTGAATCAAACTCGATGATCTTGCCGTGAATGGTCACTTCGCCCAGTTCTCCCATA
>JAFSTR010000082.1 GCA_017445665.1 Butyrivibrio sp.
CAGGTTCTAAGCTTCTTATCATCGCTGAGGATGTTGATGGTGAGGCTCTTACAACTCTTATCGTTAACAAGCTCCGTGGTACATTCAATGTAGTAGCTGTTAAGGCTCCCGGATACGGCGATCGCAGAAAGGCTATGCTTGAGGATATCGCTATTCTTACAGGCGGTAAGGTTATTTCTTCAGATCTTGGTCTTGAGCTTAAGGATACAACAATGGATGACCTTGGAAGAGCAAAGAGCATCAAGGTTGAGAAGGAGAAGACAACAATCGTTGACGGTCTTGGCGCCAAGAAGGAGATCCAGGCAAGAGTAGCTCAGATCAAGAAGCAGATCGAGGATACAACATCAGACTTCGACAGAGAGAAGCTCCAGGAGAGACTTGCTAAGCTCGCAGGCGGTGTTGCAGTTATCAGAGTTGGTGCTGCTACAGAGACTGAGATGAAGGAAGCTAAGTACAGAATGGAAGACGCTCTCAATGCTACAAGAGCAGCTGTAGAAGAGGGTATTATCTTCGGTGGTGGATCAGCTTATATCCACGCTTCCAAGGAAGTTGCCAAGCTTGCTGACAAGCTTGAGGGAGATGAGAAGACAGGAGCTAAGGTTGTTCTTAAGGCTCTTGAGGCACCTCTTTTCCACATCGCAGCTAATGCCGGACTTGACGGATCAGTTATCGTTAACAAGGTAAAAGAGTCTAAGGCCGGAATCGGATTTAACGCATACTCAGAGGAATATGTAGACATGGTTAAGGACGGTATCATCGATCCTGCCAAGGTTACACGTTCAGCTCTTCAGAATGCTACATCAGTAGCTTCAAGCTTCCTTACAACTGAGGCAGCTGTAGCTACAATCAAGGAGCCCGTTCCTCCTATGCCAGCAGGTGGCGCCGGAATGGGTATGGGGATGTAATGGATAACGAGCCAAGCATTCAACAAGAATATGAATAAGAACCACGCATGTGGTTTCAAAGCGGAAGACACATGGTCTCAAGTTTACTTGAAAGACCATGTGTCTTTTGATTTGAAACTGCCGTGTAAGCGGCAGTTATTCATATTTTGTTCTGCTTTATAAAATTTTGCAGTATAATATTGTAGGGTAAAAACAGACCCCTGAGGGCTGAATTGGCGGGGTATAAGTATGATAAACAAAGCACTTGACGACTACACAAGGGAGGATCTTTTAAGCATCCTGGACGAGACAGTTGATGCAATTGTCCTTGTGGATTCCAAACAGAACAGGTACAGAACTATAGCAAGAAAGGGCATTTTCTCTACACTGATTTCTGATACGGGAGTTTACGAAGATCTTATTCAAAAGATATGGTTCCATCTCGAGAATTCCAACGATACGATAAACGATGACTATAAGGCCTTTATCTCATATTATCGTGAGTTTAAGGGTAAATACAGCAGAAAAGCCAAGGTCTATGTGGAGGGTGACAGCACACCTCATTATATTCAGATGAATGTTTATCCTATTGATGGAACAGGGCAGTATGTATTTGCCATGGATGAACTGGCCAATGAGGAATACGTTGAGGAATACGCCACAACCAGGAAGGTAAATACTATCCAGAACACCTATCTGTTCTCTATGTATGTTGACCTTTTGAAGGACACTACCAGCAGCATAAGTGTTACTGAGATATCCGAAGATACTGTTAATGCCAGCATCAAGTATTCCCAGTGGAGGATGATGACTGTCAACATGATCTGGCCTGATGATCAGAAACAGTTCATGAGTATCACCGATCCGGAATACTTAAAAGAAAACCTCAGCACCGGACGTACCACTTCCTTTGACTGTAAGATGAAGAATCTCGAGGGAGAATATATTTGGGTCAAGCTTGTATTTATCAGAGCTGAGACTTCTGAGGATGAGTTCAGGTTTGTATTTATGGTGCAGGATATCAACGAGAATGTAAAAGAGCTGATGTCTACCATGAAGAAATACGAGAGCCTTGCGCTCAAGGATTCTCTGACGGGATTGTTTAACCGCGGCGGAGTTGAGACAGAGATAAGAAATGCCATCGATCTTTATAAAAAGGGCGGATCGGAAATATCTCTTTTGATGATAGATCTTGATTATTTCAAGAAGATCAACGATACCTATGGTCACGCAGCAGGTGATAATGCCCTCAAGGTATTTGGATCGATATTAAGAGATTTTACTGTGGGAAAGAGCATTACTGCAGGCCGTTGGGGAGGTGAAGAATTTGTTGTAATGCTTCGGAACGTGTCCGAAGAAGAGGCATTTAACCTTGCCGAGGAGCTGAGGAAAAAAATTGAGGAAGCCGATTTTGGCGTGGTTGGCAGACTGACCTGTTCCATTGGAATAAGCCAGCTTCGAGCCGAGGATTCTTTTGATGATATTTTCATGCGAATCGACAGTGCAATGTATTCATCCAAGAATGCAGGAAGAAACAAAGTGACCAGGGAGTAATTTCTGTAGAATTATTGCTTAAATCACTTTAATTTAAAACAATTATATAGTATTATTAGAGCGACTTAATTAGATATAACAAGGGGTAGTATGAGAGCCATCTCATGCCACTCCTTTTCGCGTGTTTACAAGTGCGTTTGGTTGGAGGAAGTTTTAGTTGGATTTAGAGCAGCAGAAAAGAGCTCCTATATATGAAGCATTGGAGCGCTTCAGGAAACAGAGAGTAGTTCCTTTTGATGTACCGGGGCATAAGAGAGGAAGAGGAAACGCCGAGCTGGTGAGGTTCTTGGGAGAGAGGTGTGTAGGAATTGATGTCAATTCCATGAAGCCCCTTGATAACCTTTGCCATCCGGTTTCAGTTATAAAAGAAGCGGAAGAGCTGATGGCTGATGCCTTTGGCGCAGCGCATGCATTCATGATGGTAAACGGAACCACCAGTGCTGTTCAGGCAATGGTTCTTTCTCATGTTAAGATGGGAGAGAAGATCATCATGCCAAGGAATGTGCATAAGAGCGCCATTAATGCACTGATCCTGTGCGGAGCGGTTCCTGTCTACATTGATCCCAAGGTTGATGTTAATCTCGGGATTCCGCTTGGCATGGAGATTGCGGATGTTGAGAAGGCAGTTAAGGAGAATCCGGATGCCAAGGCTATTCTCATCAACAATCCTTCCTACTACGGAATATGCTCCGATCTTAAAGCAATCGTAGAGCTTGCTCATAGTCACGGCATGAAGGCCCTGGTGGATGAAGCTCACGGAACACACCTTTACTTCGGGCCGAACCTTCCTCTGAACGGAATGGCAGCAGGTGCGGACATGGCAGCCATCAGTATGCACAAGTCCGGAGGAAGTCTCACACAGAGTTCAATCCTTCTGTGCGGACCTGATGCCAATGTGGGATATATCAGCAGGATAGTCAATCTGACACAGACCACATCAGCAAGTTACCTTCTTCTCGGAAGCCTTGATATTTCCAGAAGAAACCTTGCTCTTAACGGTCATGACAGCTTTGAGAAAGTTACAAAGATGGCCCAGTATGCCAGAGAAGAGATCAATGACATCGGAGGCTATTACGCATACGGCAATGAGCTGAAAAACGGCAGCAGCATCTTTGATTTCGACGAGACCAAGCTTGTTGTCAACACGAGAAAGATCGGCCTTACCGGAATCGAAGTCTATGACCTCCTCCGTGATGAGTATGACATCCAGATGGAGTTCGGAGATCTGTCCAATGTCATGGCTTATATCTCCATCGGAGACAGACTTCAGGACATCGAGAGACTGGCCGGTGCCCTTGCTGATATCAGAAGACTGTACAGTAAGCCTGAGCAGAAGTTCTTTTCCGCAGAGTACGTAACACCTGTTGTCAAGGCAACGCCCCAGGAGGCTTTTTATGCGGAAAAAGAGTCTCTTCCCATAGACAGCTGTGTGGGAAGGATAAGTGCAGAATCGGTTATGTGCTATCCGCCGGGAATACCCATACTTTCACCGGGAGAGATGATAACCGAAGAAATTCTTGAATATATAAAGACTGCCATGGAGAAGGGATGCTCCATGCAGGGACCTGAGAGCGAAGATATTTCGGAACTTTTTGTTCTGAAGTGATTAAGGAGATAAAAATGGCAGAGATGGATTACTGGTTTAGCGATATGCACACCGCTAATGTTAAGATAAGCATTAGGCTTGCTAAACAGCTCTTTTCCGGAACCAGTGAGTTCCAGAGGATAGATGTGTTTGATTCACCGGAGTTTGGCAAGTTCCTTACATCCGACGGAAATATCATCTTTTCCGAGAAGGACGAGTTCACCTACGATGAGATGATAGTTCACGTACCGATGGCAGTTCATCCCAAGGTGCAAAGAGTCCTTGTCCTTGGCGGCGGCGACGGAGGTGTTGCCAGAGAGCTGACACACTACGACGAGATCAAGGTCATCGATGTGGTCGAGCCCGATAACATGTTCGTGGATGTCTGCAAGCAGTACTTTCCGGACAATGCAGTGGGACTTGAGGATGACAGGGTTCACATCTTTTATCAGGACGGACTTAAGTACCTCCGCAAGTGCGAGGATATGTATGACCTGATCATCAATGATGCCACAGAACCTTTGGGGCATGAGGCAGGTCTTTTTACAAAAGAGTTTTACGGAAGCTGCTACAAAGCACTTCACGATGACGGAATAATGGTGTACCAGCACGGAAGCCCATTCTATGACGAGGATGAGGAGAGCTGCAGAGCCATGCACAGGAAGGCATACAGAGTATTCCCCGTAAACAGGGTTTATCAGGCTCACATTCCTACATGTCCTGCCGGTTACTGGCTCTTTGGCTTTGCCAGCAAGAAGTATCACCCACTCAAGGACTTCAATCCCGACAGGTGGGATGAGAGAGGAATCAAGACCTGGTATTACACCACACATTTGCATAAGGGAGCGTTCATGCTGCCCAAATACGTAGAAGATTTGCTTCAGGAAGAGGAGGATATGTCTCGATAACATGGTCATAAGTAAGAGACCACTGCAAGTTCGCTTGCAAGTGGGCGACTTACTTAATGACCTGAAAAACATGAGGAATAAGTGGGGGAGGGGCCCCGCGGTTTCCGAATGTTTTGTAGGATTGTGAGAGTGCAACGCACGAAGCAATCCGTGTTATCGAGTTAGAGAAAGGAGAATATAATGAGTAGATTATTAGTTATAGGTTGCGGGGGAGTTGCACAGGTTGCAATTCAGAAGTGCGCACAGAACAGCAAGGTGTTCACAGAGATGTGCCTTGCAAGCCGTACAGTAAGTAAGTGCGATGCACTTAAAGAAAAGCTTGAGAAGAACGGAACACCCGTTAAGATCACAACAGCCACAGTAAACGCTGATGATGTAAAAGACCTTGTTAAGCTTATCAAGGAGTATCAGCCCGATGCGGTTTTAAACGTAGCACTTCCTTATCAGGACCTGACTATTATGGATGCCTGCCTTGAATGTAAGGTAGACTATATCGATACAGCAAACTATGAGCCTGAGGACACAGATGAGCCTGTATGGCGCGCAGCTTACGAGAAGAGATGCAAGGAAAAGGGCTTTACCGCATATTTTGATTACAGTTATCAGTGGGCATATATGGACAAGTTCAAGGAGGCAGGTATCACAGGCCTTCTGGGAACAGGCTTTGATCCCGGTGTAACAAGCGTTTTTGTTGCTTACGCCAAGAAGCACTATTTCGATGAGATAAACACAGTGGATATCCTGGACTGCAACGGTGGTGACCACGGATATGCCTTTGCCACAAACTTCAATCCCGAGATCAATCTTCGTGAAGTATCAGCCAACGGCAGCTACTGGGAGAATGGACACTGGGTAGAGACAAAGCCCATGGAGATAAAAAGAGAGTACAACTTCCCTGAGGTTGGACAGAAGGATATGTACCTTCTTCACCACGAGGAGATCGAAGCTCTCGGAAGGAACTTCCCTGAGATCAAGAGGATCCGTTTCTTCATGACCTTTGGACAGAGCTATCTCGATCACATGAGATGTCTTGAGGATGTTGGCATGCTTTCCACAACTCCCATCAAATTTGAGGGAAAAGACATTGTTCCTATCCAGTTCTTAAAGGCACTGCTTCCTGATCCTGCAAGCCTTGGACCCAGAACAGTCGGTAAGACAAACATCGGATGCATCATCCGCGGAGTGAAGGATGGCAAGGAGAAGGTCATCTATATCTACAACGTATGTGATCACCAGGAGTGCTACAAGGAGCTTGGAAGCCAGGCTATCAGCTACACAACAGGTGTTCCTGCCATGATCGGAACAGCACTTGTTCTTACAGGTCAGTGGAAGAAGCCCGGTGTATACACAACAGATGAGTTCGATCCCGATCCATATATGGATATGCTTAATGAGTTCGGACTTCCATGGGTAGTTGATGAGAATCCTGTAGAGGTACTTTAAACCGTAAGCGACATTTCTTTTATGAGGGGAATTGACCATGAGATTTGAAGATATTCCGACACCATCCTACGTCATTGACGAGAAGAAACTAAGAGAAAATCTTGAGATACTTAAGGAAGTCCGCGAGAAGTCCGGAGCCAAGATACTTCTGGCTCAGAAGGCTTATTCCGCCTATCAGACTTATCCGCTTATTGCTGAGTATCTTGACGGAACAACAGCTTCCGGCATTTACGAGGCAAGACTTGCCCATGAGGAGTTTAAGGTCTCTGATGAATCAAGAAAGCCTGAAAACCATGTATTTGAGCCGGCTTTTAAGGATGACGAGATGAAGGAAGTATGCAATATCTGCGATCACATTGTCTTTAACTCCTTAAATCAGCTTGAACATCACAGAAGCATCTGGGAGAAGAAGGTTTCAGAGGGAACGCTCTCTGTCGGCCTCAGGATCAACCCTGAGATCAGCACCGAGGATTCGCATGAAATCTATGATCCCTGTGCTCCGGGTTCAAGACTGGGCATCAGGAATGAAGATATGCCTGAAACTCTTCCGCAAGGTGTCGAGGGACTTCACGTACACAATCTCTGTGAGCAGGGATTTGAGCCTTTGGAGGACACTTTCCTTAAGGTGGAGAGGGAGTTTGCCAGATTCTTCCCAAGCCCTCTTATAGCGGACGATTACGACACATATATATTCAAAGAATTTCAGAGAAACCTCCGTATCAGGGACAGAGAGGACTACAACGCAGATTATGCGCTGGACGATGAGGTTAAGCCTCATACCGATATGG
>JAFSTR010000083.1 GCA_017445665.1 Butyrivibrio sp.
ACAAGAATAAAGATTGAATGAGCTGCATCTATCTGGTTCAGAACTGCTGATGCATCGTCGGGATCTACATTGCTGATGAACTTGGCTTCCATCTTGAAGTTGCCTGTTCTGTGAGCCCAGTTCTCAAGAGCAAGATACATAGCTCTTGGACCAAGGTCCGATCCGCCGATTCCGATCTGAACAACCGTTGTGAACTTCTCACCCTTTTCGTTTACGATCTCGCCTGAGTGAACCTTCTTGGCAAACTCAGCGATCCTGTTCTGTTCCTTAACATAGAATTCTCTCTTGTCGACGCCGTCAGCAACTACCTTGTCACCGAGCTGGCCTCTTGTGAGCTGATGAAGAACAAGACGCTTCTCACCTGTGTTGATGACCTCTCCGTTGTAGAGAGCCTCAAACTTCTCTGAGAGCTGAGCTTCTTCAGCGAGCTTTTTAAGGGCGCCAAGTATTTCATCATTAACCTCTTTGGCTGCATAGTTGAATGAAAGACCTGCTGCCATAGGTACTGAGTAATTCTTAACTCTTTCAGCACCGCTTTCACCTGACATAACCTCCTGAAGGTTAACCTTAGAAACGCCGGAAAGTTCCTTGAAGGAATTAAGGGTATCAAGATTGTTCCAATTGATCATTATTAAAGCCTCCATATCATCTGTTGGAAAACGTTTTTTTATCCGCATTAAAGTGTAGCATGGAGAAAGTCTCATATCAAGCAAAAGAACTATAAAAAATATCTTAAGTTGCCCCAAAATATGATATACTTAATTATGGCTTAGGGGGACACAATGAGATTTCGTACAAAACTCTTAATTACGTCCTTGGCGATAGTGATCATTCCTCTTCTTTTGGCCGTCGGTACATTCATGGGCTTTGGCCGCTATATGGCTTATAAGCAGCAGCTGCAACAGTATTCCACCGTATTGGATTACGGTATGATCTCCGATCCGGGTGGTACGTTTGCGGAGATGACTGATGAGCTGGTAAAAGAGATCGCCATCAATATGTTATCTAATCCATTTATCCTGGAAAACGAACAATTTCTTTCGGACCTGGATGCTCAGGTGGAATCAAGATATTCATTCATCATAGTCAAGAAGGGCAATGAGCTTTATTATGCTGCCAGCAGAGACAAGGCCAAGGCGGTCATCAATGAACTTCCCGGCTATGGAAACAGTATCGAGGGCATTTATTATACCTCCTCCAAGCATCTTGTAAGACAGATCGACTTTCTGTTTTCCGATGGAAAAAGAGGTAGTCTGTACTTTATATCTACAATTCGAACAGCACTTACCACTTCGTTAGTGATCTACATGTGTGTTGCGATAATCCTGATATTGCTGCTGACCAGTTTGCTGCTTACTATGTGGCTGGGACGAAGCTTCTTCAGACCTATAAATCAGCTCAACATCGCAATGCAACATATTAAGGATGGAAACTTCGATTTTGTACTGCCGACGGATGCCAAGGAAAAGGGCGAGATTGGCGCCATGTACCGCAATTATGAGGACATGAGACTTCGTCTTAAGGAATCCGCGGAAGAGAAGATAGAGAGGGAGAAGCAGAACAAAGAGCTTATCAGTAATATCTCCCACGACCTGAAGACGCCGATCACTGCTATCAAGGGATACTCACAGGGCCTTTTGGAGGGCGTTGCAGACAGTCCTGATAAGCAGAAGAAATACATTAAGATCATTAATAGCAAGGCCAACGATATGAATAACCTTATTAATGAACTTACATTGTATTCGAGCATTGATAACAACAGAATCCCTTATAATTTCACCAAGATAAATGTCGGCGAGTATTTTGGGGATTGTATAGATGAGATTGGTGCTGACCTTGAGAGTAAATCCATCAAGCTTAATTACTCCAATCTTACAACACCGGATACGCTGATAGTTGCTGATGCAGAGCAGATCAAGAGAGTTGTTAACAACATTGTCAGCAACAGTGTCAAGTATCTTGGAAGAGATGATGGAACCGGACAGATCGATATCAGGATACTGGATGAGATCGATTCTGTGAGAGTCGAGATAGAGGATAACGGAAAGGGTATTGCCCAGAAGGATATTCCCAATATCTTTGACAGGTTCTACAGAACAGATTCCTCCCGCAACTCCAAGCAGGGCGGAAGTGGTATCGGTCTTTCGATCGTTAAGAAGATCATTGAAGACCATGGCGGATACATTTGGGCTACGAGCCACGAGAATGAAGGTACCTGCATGCACTTCGTGCTCAGGAAGTACGTAGAATATGCAGATAGCTCTGATACAGTAACAGTAGCTAATGAAACACAATAATCCATAGAAAGGCAGAGAGTGTATGAGTAGAATACTTATTGTTGAGGATGAAGAGGCGATTGCTGACCTTGAGAAGGATTATCTTGAGCTTAGCGATTTCGAGGTGGCAATTGAAAACACAGGGGATGCCGGCCTTGCAACAGCACTTGCAGAGGAGTTTGATCTTGTAATACTTGATCTTATGCTTCCCGGAATGGACGGCTTTGAGGTTTGCAAGCGCATCAGAGAAAAGAAGGATGTGCCGATCCTTATGGTTTCAGCCAAGAAGGATGACATTGATAAAATAAGAGGACTGGGACTGGGTGCAGATGACTACATCACAAAGCCATTCAGCCCTTCAGAACTTGTTGCACGTGTTAAGGCACACATGGCAAGATATTCAAGACTTGTAGGCTCAGGACATGAGAACAATGATTTCGTTGAGATCAGAGGTCTGAAGATCGACAAGACTGCAAGACGTGTTTATGTGGATGATCAGGAAAAGAGCTTTACAACCAAGGAATTTGATCTTCTTACTTTCCTTGCTGAGAATCCTAACCACGTATTTACCAAGGAAGAGCTCTTCCGTAAGATCTGGAACATGGATTCCATCGGAGATATCGCTACCGTAACAGTACATATCAAGAAGATCCGTGAGAAGATCGAATATGATACATCCAATCCTCAGTACATTGAGACTATCTGGGGTGTCGGTTACAGATTTAAGGTATGATGAATGACAAGCAGCATAGATTATCTTTATGAAGACGAGGATCTTCTTGTATGCCACAAGATGGCAGGAATGGCAACGGAAGGCGCCAGGGCAGGAAGGATGGACCTTGTAAGCGCAGCAAGAAACTATCTTGCACGCAAAGATAAGATGAATACCAAAGGGCGGCAAAGAAATTTGCCGCCCTATGTTGCTACTGTGAACAGACTTGATCAGCCTGTTGAGGGTGTGATCGTGCTGGCTAAAACAAAGAGGGCAGCTTCAAGTCTCGCACAGCAGATAAAAGAACATAAGACTGAGAAGTATTACTATGCCCTGTGTTATGGCATACCGGAAGAAAAGAAAGCGCATCTGTCCGATCTTCTCATAAGGCGGGCAGACAACGGATTGGCTGATATTGCTACGGATGAGAGTGTTCAGACCATAGGAGGGGAAGCCAAGAAGGCAGAGCTTCAATATGAGGTGATAGCCTCAAAGGGTGAAACAGCTCTTTTGCGTATAAATCTAATGACCGGGCGCTTCCATCAGATAAGGATCCAGCTGTCAAGCAGAGGGTATCCGATCCTTGGTGATGATAAATACGGAAGTAAAGAGAGCATGGAATATGCCGCTAAAGCCGGTATAAAGGATGTATGTCTCGTGGCCTACAAGTATGTTTTCAGACATCCTGTCACCAAAAAGAAAATGGAGTTTGAGATAACACCAAAGAACGCTGCCATAGGAGAATTACTACATTGCGAAAATACTTAACATGGGGTTATCTGATAATAATATGTACGATCCTGCCTCTTTATATGAAGGAAGGATATTACAGACTTGGCGAGGGCAAGGGCACTTTGTATCTTATAATAAGTTCAGCCTTTGCTCTTTTACTGATACTCTTTGAGAACAAAACGCTGTTTGCAGGTGCTTCTTGCGAAGGCTATGTCTTTTTTTCCGCAGCGGCTTTTCTTTTTTCAAATGTGCTCAGCTTCTTATCTTCTATAGATAAAAAAGTTTCTTTCTTTGGCCTTGAGGGCTGGAGGAATGGTTTTCTTACTATACTCCTGATGCTGTTTTTCATGGCAGTGTTTTCCGCTCAGGAGATCTTTTCTAAGTATATCCTCTCAGCAATCCTTATAACTCCGACATTTGAATTTGTGATCGGAATTCTTGGCAGATTCGGTATATACCCCATACAGATTGCAAATCGCAGCGATCCGTTTGTGGCAACTATCGGTAATATAAACTGGTATGTGGGATTTCTTTCTGTATTTGTGCCGGTGGGAATAGGCCTTTGCTACACAGAAAAGCTCTATTCCAAAACCTTTTTCCTGCTCTGTGTATATGAAATCCTGGGAATAGTGGCCATACTGACACAGGGTAGTGATAGCGGAGCACTGATACTTCTTGGTTCATTTATCCTGCTTCTTTTCAGAAGCCTTGGAAGCAGAAAGAACTTTTTAAAGATGGCAGTTCAGATATTTATACTTGGTCTTTCCATGGAGACAGTAGATATTCTGATGCTATTATTCGGTCATCTTTACAGCTATCAGGACAATCTCCTTATCAGTGCCTGCAGCGGATTCAAGGGACTGATACTCATGGCAGCAGCTTTTTTCCTGTACAGGTTATCTCGGCTGTTTGAGGAGATAAACGGAAGGTGGAGAGGCAAGCTCTTTACTGAGATACTGCTTGTTGCAGCTTTTGCAGGAGCTGCGTTTGCCGGATATATGTTTTATAAGACATTCAGCTATAACTTCGGAAATGGCAGAGGCCTTATCTGGAGTATAAGCTTTGATATGTTTAATACGCTATCGCCCTGGCGCAAGCTAGTAGGAGTGGGGCAGGACGGGTTCTTTGGCTACGCATATTCTGCGCCGGAGATAAGGGACTCCCTTCTTAATACACTCCCCGGAAATAAGCTTACCAACGCCCACTGCGAGATACTGACCATACTTATAGAAAGAGGATTTCTCGGAGTTATTACATATCTCTTCTTTATAAGTACCGTGCTTTGTGAATTCTTCAAAAATAAAAAGGAGCGCGCAGCAACCATCTGCGCACTCCCTGTGATAGCATATTTTCTTAATTCTCTTGTTTCCTTCCCGACAGTTGTTTCAACACCTTATCTGATGCTTGTCATCGGTATCGGGCTGTCCTGCTGCAGAAAGGATGTCACTTAAAACTCGGAACCGGAATGTCTTCGTCCAGTTCGTGGAAGAAGCTTCTGGTCCTGACAAGTCCTGCCAAAGCGTCCTTGTACTCATACAAGAAGCGCTCACTGATGTTTTCCTCGCCGTACATCTGGCATCTTCCGGCGTAGGCATTCAGGACGGATACGTAGTGCTTGTCTTGATTGAACACATTGAAGATCTCGTCTTTTCTTCTTCTTGGGTGTTTGGAAGCGAACTTTCTGATGTCCAGCTGAAGATCAACTGCAAGGGCTTTTTCCCTCTTTCTCACATTGTGAAGCAGTTCTTCATATTTGTCATCGTCTATTTTCTTAAAACGATCAACGAACTCCAGACAACATGCATGATCCGGCAGAAGGAGCCTTACTCTGTCTTCTTTGTAGACCTCTTCGATCTCTGCTACTACCGGAGGATCAAGTGGCTTTCCACTGTAATCCAAAAGTATAACCTTATCCCCTTTTTTGTACATTTACACCTCCTAGAAACTTAGTATTTTTAGCGGTGTTCCCCTACTTATAGTATATCATAATTGCGAATTATTTTTTCTTTATATCTGTTTTAAGTAATTTTTAGGCAGAGCTTTTAGAATGACATCATCAGCAAAACAAATTCGCAGAAAACGGAGAGAGAAAAAATGGCAGGATTTAAGGACGTATTCCAAAGAATAGAAGTGAAATATCTGCTTTCTGATATGCAGTACACGGAGCTGAGAAAAAGGCTGGAAAAGATGGCAGCAGTCGACAGCTACGGAAAAACATCCATCTTAAATATATATTTCGACACACCGGATTTTAAACTGATCGAAAGGTCACTGGAAAAACCGGTCTACAAGGAGAAGTTAAGGCTTCGAACCTACGGGGTAGCAGATGATGACACCAATGCTTTCATCGAGATAAAGAAAAAGTACAAGGGCGTTGTTTATAAGAGAAGAATATCAATGCCATATTCGCAGGCCATTGACTACCTTGTAGACGGTAAAAGACCTAAGGAAAGATCACAGATCTCCGATGAGATCGACTACTTCCTTAAGTATTACAAGGGAATAAGACCTGCGATGGCAATTTCATACGATCGCATAGCCATGGCAGGTATCGAGGATCCGGAGCTTAGGATCACTTTTGATACTAACATTAGATGGCGCACGGATAAGCTTAGTCTTAAGGAAGGCAACAAGGGAAAAGACATTCTTCTTCCCGGTCAGCACCTGATGGAACTGAAGATAGCAGGAGCGATGTCCATGGAACTTGCTAAGATCCTGGACGAATTAAACATAAGAAAGACTTCTTTTTCCAAATACGGAAAAGGATATGTTGATTATATGTACGGCGAGAGCGCCAAGGAAAGAAGCGAAAGCAAAATCAAGAATTTTCGCAGAGCAGTTTAAAGAAATCATTATTTGAGATAGAAAAGGAGAATAAAATGTCTACAACAGATCTGATTTTTGGAAGTATCATCACAAACAGCACAGTAACAGGAGCATCATTCCTTATAGCCACAGTATGTTCGCTGGTTATCGGTGTTTTTATAGCATTCATGTACACTATAAAGAACAGTTATTCTAAGAGCTACATCATTACACTGGCACTTCTTCCCGCAATTGTACAGATGGTCATCATGATGGTCAATGGAAATATCGGAGCAGGCGTTGCGGTAGCCGGCACATTCTCACTTGTAAGGTTCAGATCAGCACCGGGAACAGGAAAAGAGATAACCAGCATCTTCCTTGCCATGGCAGTAGGCCTTGCAACAGGAATGGGATACATCGGTCTTGCGGCGATCTTTGCAGTCATAATCACACTCGCAAATCTGCTTCTTATCGGAAGCGGCTTTGGAAGCGGTTCTTCTGAGGAAAAGACACTTAAGATCACTGTTCCCGAGGGACTTGATTTTGAAGGGATCTTCGATGATATTTTCGCAAGATACACCAAAAAGGCTGAGCTTTGCGAAGTGAAGACTTCAGGAATGGGAAGTTTATACAAGCTTAATTACAGCATCGTGATGAGAGACAGAGCATCCACGAAGGGCATGATCGATGAGATGAGACAGAGGAACGGAAATCTCGAGATAAGCTGTTCAAGACCCGTAGCCATAAAGGCAGAGGAACTCTGATAAATCAGTTAATAAAAGGCCGTCAGATCCGAATAAGTTGTCTGACGGCCTTATACTTTGTTATTTTGCGGATGATTTTTGCAGATTCTTTGGGAGCTGGATAGGAAGTGTCACCACGAACCTGATGATCCGGTCGCCATCCTTAAGAGCCTGAATGTCGCCGCCGTGGGACTGGGCAATGGCTCTTGCTACAGACAGCCCGATCCCGTAGCCTCCTTTTTCACGACTTCTTGAGGCATCTGCCCTGTAGAACCTGTCAAAGAGCCTGTCAAGGTTTCCTGTTGGCATGGAGTCTGTGGTATTTGATACCTCCAGGGTGATGTTCTTATCTTTTGTAAGGAAGACATTTATGCTTCCCCTATCATCCGAGTATTTCATGGCGTTGTCTAAAAGAAGGGAAGTCAGCTGGTTTATGGCGTTTTTATCGCCTGTTATATGTATGCCTTCTTCAATATTCATCCGGTAGTCTTTCGATGAGGATTCGGCGATTGCTTCAAAGGAAGAAGCGGTCTCTTTTACCGTATTACTCATATCAAAGTCTGAGTAGACAACGTGCATTCTTTCCTCGTCCATTCTTGAGAGGGTAAGAAGGTTTTTGACCAGGGAGTTCATTCTCTTTACCTGGTTTCTGATGCTGTCTGTCCACTCACTCTTTCCCGACTCCAGCTCCAGAACATCGACGTTTGCGGATATGATGGCAAGCGGGGTCTTTAGCTCGTGACCTGCATCAGTGATGAATCTCTTTTGCTTCTCCATGGATTCCACTGCGGGAGCAACAGCCCTTCCGGAAAAGAGGAAAACAAGAACAAACATTGCGATCAGAGTGAAGAGACCGATGAGCAAAGACTGCAAAAGAAGCTTATATACATTTACAAGCGAGGTGCTCAGGTCGCTAAATACCAGTATCTTTGTATCGTCGGCGTTGCTTCCCAGCCTATACCGGAAGGAGCGGTAAAAACCCTTATCCTTGCCACGGGAGTAAACTTCTGTGGCGGCCTCTTTTGCCGTATCCTCCGTGACTGAGGCGATATGGTTAACGTCAACTTCAAGGATGTTACCCGATGAGTCGAATCGCACCCAGAAATATCTGGTCTGGTAGGGCATCTCCATGGAACGCATGTTGTTTAAGTGCTCAAAGCCCAGGGGACGATCGGGCCTTGGCGGCTGCTGATTGTTATTATCCTTAAGCATGCCGGGGAAAAAGCCGTTGTTGGTTGTCAGGATCTGCAATAGATTATCTGCATCCCGAACGCTTTGGGAAATGTTGGCAATATTTATGACGGCGATCATGATGATCAGGATCACCAGAAGAGATAACATAGCTGTTATGACGAATTTCTTGCGAAGCTTATTTACCATAATTTTTCCTCAACCAAAGTATTAGGAAAGCTCGTTTATGGAATATCCGACTCCTCTTGAGGCCTTGATCTCACAGGTGGCTTCAAGGGATGTGAGTTTTTTTCGAAGGTTTGAAATATATACCCAGACTACGTTTACATCCGCGTCTCCGTCGGACCAGATCCTGTCCATAAAGTTGTCCACGGAGATTATCCTTCCGGGAGAAGTCATGAGCATCTCCATCATCTGGAACTCTCTGCCGGAGAGGTGGATCTTGTCATGTCCCTCGGTAATGAGGTCGTACCCTGCTCTGTCCAGAGTGAGGTTTCCGCAGGTCAGATTAGCGGGAGCAAAGTCCTCTTTTCTTCTGAGCATGGCTCTGACTCTTGCCAGGAGCTCGCCCATATCAAAGGGCTTCGGAAGATAGTCATCAGCTCCCAGGTCAAGGCCCTTTATGCGGTCGTCGACCTCTGTCTTGGCGGTCAGGAAGAGAACAGGAGTTGAGAGACCTTTTTCCCTTATTTTCTTAAGGACCTCCATTCCGTCCATTCCTGGCATCATGATATCTAAAATGATGCCGTCATAGTCGCCTGCCAGGGCATAGTCCAAGGCATCAGTTCCGTTATAAACGGCATCTACTGTGTAATTGCTGTGTTTAAGGATGGCTACAAGGGCGCTTACCAGCTCTTTTTCGTCATCAGCCAGAAGTAGTTTCATAGCGTTTTCCTCCAATTACATTAATTTTATCACAAGTTAACCTGCAGCGCCTGCGATGGAATGAGCTTTGCTTATCGGCTTCTTCCACAGACGGATGAGGAACAGGGTTCCTCTTACGCAAAGGTCGGCACACATGGCGATCCATACTCCGGGGAGTCCGAGCCTTGGAGCCAGGAAGAATGCCAGAGTAAGACGGACAGCCCACATGCTTATGAAATTAATTACAGAAGGACCGAGGGTGTCGCCTGCGCCTCTGAACACACCGGTAGCTACGATCGACGCGGCAAAGAGAGGTTCAGCGAAGGCTTCGATCCTAAGGACCTGCGCGCCAAGAGCCTGGATATCGGGATCGGGTGTCAAGAAGCCCAGGATCGAAGGTGCAAAGATATACATAAGGATTCCGGTTCCTGTCATGACAAGCATACCCAGAATGGTTGCAAGCCAGCCAAGGCGCTCAGCAAGCTTGTTTCTTCCGGCACCAAGACTCTGTCCGATAAGGGCTGTGGCTGCGCTGGCTATTCCGTAACCGGGCATATAGCACAGACTCTCTGCGGATACAGAGAAGGAATTGGCGGCGAGAGCTGTAACTCCCAGCGGAGATACTATCCTTGTGCAAAAGACATAACCCCATCCCATGATGCCCTGCTCTATGGCAAAGGGGATCGCAATCTGGAGGGCTGCCTTCAGCTCTTTTACCGTAAAAGGAATCCTGGCTTCGCTTCTGAGGTGAAGGATCGGGGATCTGGTAAGCAGGATAAACAGCAGCGTAACGGCAATGATACCCTGAGAAATGGCAGTGCCAAGTGCTGCTCCCGCAACTCCCAGGCCAAAGCCCGGAACAAATATCTGTGAGTTGAAAAGTGTCATATATCTTGATGGGAAGATCAAGAGGAAGTTGAAAAAGACATTTAAAAAACAGCCTACAACATTCATGATACTGGGAGTTTTTATATTGCCGCTGCACTGAAGCATTCCCGAGGAGACAGCGTTTAGATTGCTGAGCGGGAGAGAGAGGGCAAATACGGCAAAATAAATGGATGCTTCCTTAATAATATCCTCAGAACCTCCAAGCCAGTGGGGCAGAAGGCTGCTGATTGCAAAGCAGATAAGACCTATTACCGAACTGAAGATAAAGACAGACAGGATACCGTGCTTATTTATAGCTCTTGCCTGCGGGAATTTCTTGGCTCCGATGTTGTGAGCGACCTGTACGGTAAAGCCCATGGTGACAGCACGACAAAGACCACCGATCAGCCACGTTGTTGAGGACACTAGTCCTATGGCTGCTGATGATGTCGGACCAAGACGACCGACCATTGACTGGTCTACGTATTCCATTATTACGGTGGAAATCTGGGAAAGAATTGCCGGGATACTCAGCATTGCTATGATATAGAGCTGGTCCCTCAGTGTAATTTCACTTCCGTTTCGAATTTGTTCAAAATAATCTCGTTTCATCGGAATTAGTATAGCATAAGCTGAGAAAAATGGTATTATATTAAAAAAGTACCGCCACCGGGATCCTGCCACAGTGACGGTACCTTATTTCTTTGGAAGACTCTTCATTAGATATCATCCTCCTTTCTTTGATATATATATCGGATCGGGAGGAGATTACTTTATTAAGAAAACGGGAAGAAAATATAATGATTTTATTTTTTGATGTAGACGGTACGCTGTGGGATTATAAGAACTACATTCCCGAGAGTACAAAAAAGGCAATAAAGATGGCTCAGGAAAACGGCCACAAATGCTTTATCAATACAGGAAGAGCCAGAGCTTTTGTGTATAACAAGGAGCTTTTGGGGATCGGATTTGACGGTATTGTCTCAGCCTGCGGATGTATGATCGAGTATAAGGATAAGGTCCTTTTTAACAAGCTCATGAGCAAAGAAGAAGGGGTCAGGACTGTAGAGACCATAAGAAAGCATGGCTTTAAACCCATTCTTGAGGGACCGACTTATCTGTATATGGATAAACCCGATTTTGCGGATGACATGTTCGGACAAAAGGTTATAAGGGAGATGGGAGATAAGCTCCTGGGGATCAGCGACTCGTGGGGCGACTGGGAGATGAACAAGCTCTCCTGTATCTGCGACAGCCCCACAAGGGATCAGTGCTTTGAAGAACTCTCGGATATCTATGATTATATGCTCCACACCGACACTATCGTGGAGATGGTGCCCAAGGGCTTTAACAAAGGCACGGGAATACAGGAAGTGTGCGAACTTCTGGGCGAGGAAATATCAAATACAGTGGCCTTTGGAGACTCCATTAATGACAAGGAAATGCTGGAAGTTGCCGGAGAGGCAGTAGTTATGGGAAGAGCGCCGGATGAGGTCAAAAAACTGGGAACTATTGTGACGGATAACCTCGAAGATGACGGTATCTGGAGGGCTTGCAGGAAACTAAATTTATTTTAAAAACAGGGGTTAAGATTCTTTTTCCTCTGCCGATATTATTATTGCAGATTGGTAGAGGAAAGGATTCCTGAATATTATGATGGATTTTGGTTTTCTGGCAGCAGCCAACAGCATAACAAATACATATCTCAATCAGAACTCATCAAGCAGCGCAGTAACGGCTTTAAGCGCACTCGATGATGAGACCAAGAAGAAATTCGGAGAACAGTTTGCTGAGGCTTATGACTCTATGATCGCATCCAAGATGCTCAGTGAGAATATGCGCCAGAGCTATGATGCCATGCATCCGGATAATCTTAAATTCCATGCCACTCGCCTTGGCTATTCAATCGACAACAGAGTTATAGACATGCTTCATGTTCAGCTTTCCGATGATATGACAGAAAAGGTGAGCAGTGCTATGAACAATGCGCTGGAGACCATGCTATAATAGATTGACATGAATAAATTCAGTATAAGAAGACTTTTAATTTGTGTCCTGCTCATAGGCAGCGTTATCTTCAACGTCGCTGCGTGGATGAGCAGGTCTTTTTCTGATTATTACACTGATAATATCTTCCCGGTCATAACCGGTATTTACGGGAGATTTACCAGTCTTTTTCGCGTGTCTGTAGGCGAGAGGCTTTTGCTGCTGCTTCCTGTTTTACTGGTCCTGTTTGTGATATCTCTTTTTATAAAAAGAGAATTCGCAAAGGGCTACAGAAAGGTACTGGCTCTGGTGCTGTCAGTGGTTGTAGCGGTGATGAGTTTAAACTGCTTTGTTTTGTATCACTGCACTCCTCTTAAGGTCTCGGAGACAGAGGGAGAGGAGTATTATCTTGAGGATCTTGCAAACCTTCGTGACTATATCGTAAATAAGTGCAATGAGCTCTCCGAGCTTATGCCAAGGGATGCTGACGGAAATGTCATTTACGACGGCGATATGAACGAGGCTGCGAAGGCAGCGATGGCAGGAATTGCAGGAGAATACAAGAGACTGGGTGGATTTTATGTGACCCCTAAAGCCCTGACTTTTTCCGGATTTATGAGCCAGCAGTACATGCAGGGCTATTATTTTCCGTTTTCCATGGAAGCCAATTATAACGATGAGATGTACATAATGAATAAGCCCTTTACCATGTGTCATGAGCTGGCCCACACTCACGGGTATATCTATGAGGATGAAGCAAACTTCCTGGGATTCTTGTCCTGTATAAAGTCCGAAGACATAGTCTTTGTCTACAGTGGATATCTGGGAGTCTTAAACTATGTGAACAACGACTTCTACAATGCTGTGGATAAAGAGGTGTACAAGTCACATGTGGCAATCTCCGACAAGGTGAGATACGATGATCAGTTTCTTACCGATGAAGCCTGGGAGAGGGTCGAGAAGAGAGCTTTATTTAAGACCGATACCGTAAAAAAGGCAGCAGATACTTTTATAGACACGAACCTTAAGGTCAACGGAATCTCTTCGGGAAAGGTGAGCTACACCCACGTGGTGGCACTGCTTCTGGACTATTACAGGGTTAATCCGTATAATTGAGCTGAAAAAGAAAAGCTGGTTTGTTGGGAGAAAATATGAAGAATCAAAAGAAATACGTTCCGATAATTGCACTGATCATGGCTGTTTTACTGGTGGCCTGCGGACCTTCAGACGAGAAGCTTTCCGAGGCAGAAGAAGCCAGAAGCCTCCTTGTTGCGGCTAAGCAGACGGCCGAGGATACATACCTTGACGTATCGGACACTTCGCAGCGCATCGCTTTGGATGAACTGGCACAGAAGGAAGCTGAGATTGAGCAGTTAGATTTTAAGAAGCTGAACGACAAGAAGATCGATGAGATCCTGCCGGGTATTGCGGAGCTCACAGAGAATTATCAGAATATAGGAAAAGAGCTCTCGAATGTACTTACGGATGAGACAAAGGTAAGAGAAGAGAAGGCCAAACATAAAGGCCTTGATACCTATTTTATAAATAAGACGGGGATGAATCTTACAAAGATCGTTCTTCATGACCTATCAGCAGATACATATAGTGATAATTACATCGGAGAGGGAGTGAGCCTTCTTAACGGATACACTTTGATGGGCGTTTCCCTTGATGTTTATGCTGACAGCAGTGAATGGGAGTTTGTCATAACGGATGACGTGGATAACGAGTATACCTTAAGCTGCGAGAGCCTTAAGGGACAGACGATTGACGGAGCAGCTATCGTGCTTTCCTATGATCCGGCTACGGCAGTCGGTGAAGCGACTTTGGGCGGATATTTCCCGCAGCCTGAGCCTGAACCCGAATCGGCACCTGAGTCTGAAGGAGAAGAGAACGCAGAAGATTCCGGCACCGATGCAGCCACAGACGCAACTTCAGAGTGAGACACCGGGGACGTTACAGATTGACACAAAAAAAGACCTTGACGCTTATTGCGCCATGGTCTTTTTACATTTACTGCAATATCCGTATATTTCAAGATGATGACCTGTTACTTCAAAGCCCGGAAGGGTAGTCTCAAGGTCTTTTGATATCTCGTGAAGCGGACAGGTGGAGATGGTGAACTTCTCGTGGCAGCCAAGGCATACGGCGTAGTGTCTGTGGGTCTGCTTCTTGAGCTCATATACTGCATTGTCCTCTGTAGTAAGGACAGATTTCTCGATCATCCCAGCCTTCTCAAAGGCGAGAAGGTTTCTGTAGACCGTGGAGAACGCATACTTCTCTTTTGACGCCTTGTCATTCAGGGCGCTGTATATCTCTGCTGCCGAGAGGGGCTCATCTGCCAGGTAGAGAATCTTGTAGATATCAATTCTCTGCTTGGTTTTTTTAACGCCCTCAGGCCAGTTCTTTTCAATTACTTCATCAAATGAATGTGAGTGGATCTTACAAGTCATATCTGTACCCCAAGTCAATATCAGAGGGTGATCCCAAGAACATCAATAAGAAGTCCTGAGAGAGTTCCGATCAAAAACAGCAAAATTGCTACGTTGAAGTTTACCTTCTTCTCGGAATTTACTCTAAAGAGTACGAGAAGTCCTATTCCTGCACCGACAAGAAGTCCGGACATCATGGTTCCAAGGGTTATCATCTGATCAAGATAGAGCGTAGTGATGATAACTGAAGGTGCGCAGTTGGGGATGAGTCCTATGATCCCTGCAAGGATGTGGCTGACAACAGGGTTTGTCTTAAGAAGCATTGACAGGCTCTCTTCCCCGATTATCGTGATGACAACATTAAGTAAAAGAGTAAGTACAAGCACAAACAGGAAGATGTGAAGTGTGTGAACAAAGGCTGACTTAGCCATACCCTTTAAGCTTGCATCCTCATCGTCGTCGCAGTGGCAGTGCTCTTTTTCACAGAGTTCGTTAATTCTAACCGGGTCCTCAGCTCTTTTTCCGCGAGCCTTGTGATAGGCATGTACTATAAAGTCGATGATAAAGCCGGCGATGATACCGATAACTGCCTTGAGAGCCAGGATCTTGACCATGGTGCCTACAGGGAAGTGCTCTGAGATAAGAAGAGGTATCATTTCATCTGAAGTTGAAAGATAGATCGCTATCAGAGTTCCCAGGGTTATGACACGTCCGGCGTACAGGTTTGAAGCAGCTGCCGAGAATCCGCACTGGGGGAATATTCCGATCACGCCTCCGAGAAGAGGACCAAAGTGCTCTGTCTTCTGAACGACATTTTCCGTGAACTCAGCTGTTCTGTGCTCAAGGTACTCCATTGCAAGGTATGTTATATAAAGGAAAGGCAGGATCTTCACTGAGTCGATCACTGCATCAAGTACTATATCGAGTATTATGTCCATTACAGACTCCTTTCATTCGAGTAAATGCAAATGCAAATCATTTGCATTTAAAATATCGGCAAAAAAATACCAGCTTAATGCTGGTTATTCAAAAGCGGGTGATGGGAATCGAACCCACGTATCCAGCTTGGAAGGCTGGTGTTCTACCATTGAACTACACCCGCGTGTTGCTGACAAGAACATATAATAAACAACTTTTAACGCTATGTCAAGCAATTTATTTTAAACTTGCAGTGCATATAGTTTGACAAGCGCAGTATAGAGGTGTTATTATTTTTCCTACCAAGTTAGTAGGAATTACGAAAGGAAGTTTTTGACTATGTCTGAGAATGCATTATTACAGGTAAAAGACCTCTCGGTTTCAATCGACAATGAGTTGCCGATTCTTCATAATATCAATCTTGAGATCAAACCCGGTGAAACTCATGTACTTATGGGACCCAACGGAGCAGGTAAGTCCACACTGGGCTTTACTCTGATGGGCAATCCTCATTACTGTGTGACAAAGGGAAATATCCTTTTTGAGGGTCAGGATATCACTGATCTTTCAGCTGATAAGAGAGCTAAGGCGGGAATGTTCTTATCATTCCAGAACCCTCATGAGGTTCCGGGAATTTCTCTCGGAAGCTTTATAAGAAACGCAAGCCATGCACAGACAGGAGCTCCTGTTAAGCTTCTTGCTTATAAGAAGGCTCTTAAGAGTGCTATGGATGTTCTTTCCATGGATGAGGCTTATGCTGACAGAGACTTGAATGTAGGATTCTCCGGCGGTGAGAAAAAGAAGGCAGAGATCCTTCAGCTCCTTATGCTCAACCCTAAGCTTGCAATTCTTGATGAGACAGATTCAGGTCTTGATGTTGATGCTGTACGTACTGTTTCAAAGGGTATCGAGGAGTATCAGAAGAAAAAGGACGGAGCACTCCTTATCATTACTCACAGCACCAAGATCTTAGAGTCACTTCACGTTGATTATACGCACGTTCTCGTTAAGGGAAACATTGTTCACACTGGCGACGGAAGTCTTGTGAATGAGATCAATGCAAACGGATTCGAGAGATTTGTGAAAGAGGATTAAAATGGCTGATACTAACAACAAGCAGGTTGTGGCCGATATCGACCGCAGCCTATACGATTTTAAAGACGTAGAGAGTGAAAAAGACTTCTACCGTATGGCAGAGGGTCTTACTGAGGAGACAGTACTTAAGGTTTCCGAGGAAAAGAACGACCCTGACTGGATGCGTGATTTCAGACTGGAATGTCTTAAGCTTTACAACGATATAAAGGTACCTGACTGGGGCCCGAGTATAGAAGGCCTCGATATGGATAAGATCTCTTCTTATGTAAGACATAAGTCCGACATGAAGGGCAAGTGGGAGGATGTTCCCGAGGATATCAAGAACACATTTGAGAGACTTGGTATTCCTCAGGCGGAGAGAGAATCTCTTGCAGGTGTTGGTGCTCAGTATGATTCAGAGCTTGTATACCACAACGTCAAGGATGAGGTTGCAGCCCAGGGTGTTGTATACACAGACCTTGAGAGCGCACTTCGCGGTGAGTATGCAGACATGATTAAGTCGCACTTCATGAAACTGGTACCTCCCACAGACCACAAGTTTGCAGCTCTTCACGGCGCTGTATGGTCAGGCGGATCTTTTGTATATGTTCCCAAGGGAGTCAAGGTTGATATCCCGCTGCAGTCATACTTCAGACTTAATGCTGCCGGTGCGGGACAGTTCGAGCATACTCTTATAATTGTTGATGAGGGAGCGGATCTTCACTTTATCGAAGGCTGTTCAGCTCCTAAATATAATGTGGCCAATCTTCACGCAGGTTGCGTTGAGCTCTATGTTGCAAAGAACGCAAGACTCAGATATTCAACCATCGAGAACTGGTCCAAGAACATGTACAACCTCAACACAAAGAGAGCGATTGTTGAGGAGAACGGTATCATGGAGTGGGTTTCAGGCTCTTTTGGCTCCCACACATCATATCTCTATCCTATGACAATCCTTAAGGGTGATAACTCCAAGATGGAGTTCACGGGGATCACCTTTGCAGGAAAGGGCCAGAACCTTGATACCGGAGCCAAGGTTGTGCATCAGGGTAAGCACACAAGCTCTGTTATAAATACAAAGTCTATTTCCAAGGATGGCGGAGTAGGAACCTACAGAAGTAGTGTTATCATCCAGAAAACAGCCAAAAAAGCCAAGGCTTCTGTTTCCTGTGATTCTCTTATGCTGGATTCAATTTCCAGAGCCGACACTATCCCCGGAATGGATATTCGTACCAATGACGCGGATGTAGGACACGAAGCCAAGATTGGAAGGATCAGTGATGAAGCCATCTTCTATCTGATGAGCAGAGGAATAAGCGAAGAGGACGCCAAGGCCATGATCGTAAGCGGCTTTGCAAATCCCGTATCGAAAGAGCTGCCTCTTGAGTATGCGGTAGAGATGAACAATCTGATCAAGCTCGAGATGAGCGGAAACGGCTGATAAGGGGAAGAGCAGATGAGTAATGATTTAAACATGAAGGTCAATGTGCTGCCGGTTCTTACATACAATTTCCTGCATGTAAATGACAGCACCCTTCAGATAAACGATTTTAATATATCAGACAATAAGTCTCCTTTGGCAAAAGAGCTTCCGGCAGGCGTTACTGTGCAGAAGGCTGTTCCTTTTGCTGAAGCGGGAGAGATATTCAGAAAAAACAATGACAGGATCCTCGCTCCTATTGACGGTCACGTTGATCCAAACGGAGATACTTCTGCAAGAGATAAGGATCAGGCCTTAAGGACAGGAATGGGAGCAGATGTAGACGGCCTCATGATCAGCATGGGAGCTACAGTTGACATATATACTGTAGAAGAGGGAGTTAAGGCGGATAAGCCCATCATCTTAAACTATGATATGAAAGATGGTGATGCATCTCTTTCGGGACAGGTCATCCATGCACGTAAGGATTCTGAAGTAACAGTAATAATTGCCTACACATCAGATAAGGATGCAAAGGGCTTTCAGGGCGTAAGCACAAGACTTCTTGCTGAGGAAGGTGCCAGGATAAACCTTATTAAATCTCAGATCCTCGGTGATGGCTTTGTTCATTTTGATGATATAGGCGGAGCGTGTCTTAAGGATGGCAAGATCGATCTTGTAACTCTTGAGCTCGGAGGATGTAAAGTCTTTTCAAGCGCATATGTGAATCTGGCTGAGAAGAGTACTGCATTTACAAGCAACATGGGTTATCTGGTAAGAGGTGATCACGACCTTGATATCAACTATGTGGCCGATCACAGGGGCAAGAAGACAGAAGCCTCAATGCAGTTTAAAGGAGTTCTTATGGACTCGGCTAAAAAAGCCTTCAGAGGAACCATTGATTTTAAGAAGGGAAGCGCCGGTTCTGTTGGTGATGAACAGGAAGATGCCCTGCTTCTCAGCGAGGATGTTGTAAATAAGACAATGCCCGTGATCCTTTGTCAGGAAGAGGATGTTGAAGGAAGGCACGGAGCAACCATTGGTGAACTTGGCGAGGATATTCTCTTCTACATGCAGACCCGTGGTATTGATGAAGAAGAGGCCAAGAGGATCATGATCAAGGCAAGGCTGGACAGTGTGGCAAAGCTTATCCCTGACCCCGAGATCATGCAGAAGACACTTTATTATATTCAGAACGTAGTATGAGAGGAAAACCATGAGTTCACCAAGCGATTTTCGTAAGGACTTTGAGATATTAAAGTCCGGAGAGTACATATACTTTGACAATGCTGCCACATCACAGCGCCCAAGGCAGGTACTTGAGGCAGTATCTGATTTCTACAATACAGCCAATGCCAATCCCTTAAGAGGACTCTATGACTGGAGCATGGCTGCAACAGATGCGTATGAGAATGCCAGAAAGACTGTTGCAGACTTTATCGGAGCAGATCATGCAGAGGAGATCATCTTTACAAGGAATACCACAGAGTCTTTGAACCTTGTAGCTTACAGCTACGGACTTGAGAATGTCCATGAGGGTGACGAGATTGTAATTACCGTTATGGAGCACCACAGCAACATGCTTCCTTGGCAGATGGTTGCCAAAAAGAACGGTGCAAAGCTTGTTTATATGGAGCCTACAGAGGAGGGCGTTATCACCAGGGAGGAATATACCTCCAAGATTACGGATAAGACCAGGATTGTGGCCATTGGACATGTCTCCAACGTGTTCGGAGTTACCAATCCGGTAAAAGAAATTGCAGAGTATGCACACTCTAAGGGAGCCGTTGTAGTTGTGGACGGAGCACAGTCAGCGCCTCATATGGCTGTTGATGTAAAAGAGCTCGGATGTGACTTCTTTGCTCTTTCCGGTCACAAAATGCTGGCACCCATGGGAATCGGAGCTCTTTACGGAAGGTTAGAGCTTCTTGAAAACATGCAGCCTTTCCTGCGCGGCGGCGAGATGATAGAATATGTTACAAGGGAAGATGC
>JAFSTR010000084.1 GCA_017445665.1 Butyrivibrio sp.
CATATCGCCATCACGAGAGAAACATAAGCTTTTTTCATATCCCCTATCCCCGAAATTCATTAAATCAACTAGTGTCCCACAGGGAAAAGAATCCTCTGATTGCTCTCATCAAAGAGATTGTCCCTGTTTACAACCCTGAAGGGTATCTTCTCATCCTGCATGGGAGTAAGTCTGTTATCAAGCCTTCTTGCAACAGCTGCCACCGACTGATATCCCATGTAATACTCATTGGGAACCACCATGCTGGTGATAAGCCCGTCATCCAGATAACTTACATTTTTGATGGAAATGCCCACTCCGAAGATCTTTGGTATCTCCTCCTGCTTGAGTGCATATTCACAGGCCGACTCCAGTCCGCTATTATCAAGTGCCACAATGATATCAGCCCTTGACTCATTCTGACGTCTTACCAGTCTGTCCGTCATGCTTACAGGGTCATAGTCAGACCAGACAATCTCAGCTCCCGATGACTGTATATTCTCAGTAAATCCCTGAAGCCTCTCTGAAAGCGCATTTTGTCTGAGATTGCCCGTAAGGATTCCTATGGTCTTTCCGTTTAAGTCGTTACCGAAGGCTATCCTCACTTCATTGGCAAGCGCGCTTCCCAGTTCTACATTATCAGCCTGGATACAGGCTGATTTTCCCTCAACATCGACATCCATATCAGCGCTGGTATCTACCAGCAAAAGAACTGCTTTGTTGCTGATGTCGGAGATTATATTCTCGGTTCCTCTGCTGCTTGAAACCTGAAAGATTATGCCATCTGCTCCGTCTGAGATCTCCTCATTTATTATCTTGTACTGCTGGCTCAGGGAAAGGTTTTTTCCCGTAGCAACAATATTGAGCCTCAGCCCATTGTCCTTGGCCGCCTGCTCCATTCCGGATATGAAAGAGGCCCATCTTCCGGATCCGCTGTCATCTATGACCACAGACACCTGCGGCGAATCCTCCCTGATACCGCTGAGAATAAGTGCAGCCGTAGATGCCGCAAAAGTCACGCACAGGAGAATTGCAACAATAAGGATAAACAGATTTCTATTCTTCATCCTCTTTCTCCTTTCCAGACTCTAATTTCTTGCGGTTTTCCTCATTATAAGGAATAGCCGGAAGATGAATGGTCACAGTTGTTCCTTCATCCGGTTCACTCTCTATCTTAAGCCCGTACTGCTGCCCGAATCGCAGCTGTATCCTTCTTTGAACATTAATAAGACCAACGCCGGATCCCTTCTTTCTGACTCTGGTATCGTCCGTCAAAAGAAGCTCAGTCTGGGAGCTGCTCATTCCAAAACCGTTGTCGGATACAGTGATATAGATATCCCCGTCATCGCCCTTAAAGCCTTTGACAACGATCTCGCCATCCTCCATGTCTTTTACGCCGTAATAAACAGCGTTTTCAAGGATCGGCTGAACAATGAGCTTGACTGTACAGTAGTCCTTGATCTTATCATCAATATCAAATTCTATCGAAAAGGCATCCTTGAACCTTACCTTCTGAATGTTCATATAGTTGCCGGCATGGCGTATCTCATCTCCGATCGGGATGATGGTCTTGCCGCTTGACAAGCTGACTCTGAAAAGAGATGCCAGCTGAGTGATCATAAATACGGCATCGTTGTACTTCTCTCCCTCGATCATCCAGACTATGGAATCGAGAGTGTTATACAAAAAGTGAGGATTTATCTGGGACTGCAGAGCATCAAGCTCAGCTTTTCTCTTCTCCTCCTGGGATGCGACCATATCACGCATAAGCTCATTTATCTGGTCATAACTTGATCTTAAGGTTCTGCCAAGATGCTCGACTTCAGAAGGCCCTCCTATATAAACACTCGGATTGGCCTTACCCATCTCTATCTCGCTGATGGAGTCGTTGAGTTTCCTGAGCGGCTTCGTAACGCGCCTTGCCACAAACCTGTTAAGTATCAGCATTGCAAGAAGCGTGATCGAAACGACCATGATAACGAAATATCTGATATCCCTCATACCCATATAGGAGTTACTTGTGGGAATGACACTGACAAGCTTCCAGCCCGTATAACTCATGGTCGCAACAGTAACGATCCTCTGACTGCCCTCAAACATCTCCTTGTGGCTTCCGTCGTCATAGCCCGCAGCCATCATGTTGTTTTCCTTAAAGAGCCCTGCACTTATCTGCATCAGCATTGGATGATAGATGAGCGATCCGCTGTTATCCATAAGGTAGACATACTGTTCCGAAGGGTTGTTATTAACGGACTCCATCATATCCTCAATGACAGCGTAGTTCATATCAACCAGAAGAACTCCCTGCTCGGGAACACCGCCGTTGTTAAGCTCAACGTTTCTGCTAAGGGACGTTACCCAGTAATACCTGAAGGTCGGGTCATCTACAAATATATTCTGAACATGCGGAAGTGAAAAATGAAGATTCTCCGGCTTGGCAAGAGCAGTGCTAAACCAGGACTGCTGTGTGACATCGACGCCCTCCTTCTCTACAGCTACAGGAGAAGCGGCGATAAGTGTACCGTCTTCTGAAAAAAGAGCAAGACTTATTAGATAGTCCTTGTGAGCCTCATAAAGAAGGTTCATCTGAGCAATCGGAGATTCCTTGCTGATATCCTGATCCTTGACCACGTTGTAGTAGATGGCATCGGACATTCGGCGCATACTCCGAAGGTAATCCTCAAGGGTTATTACGCTCTGATCCAGGGTAAGCTCAGCAGAGTCTGTCAGCATCTTCTCCGATCTTACGGCAAATCTCTGATAAAGAGCCACTCCCATGGCGAGCATACAAACTAAGGCTACAACTGTAAATGAAACCGCAATTGTAACCTGAATGCTTCTGGTGGCTCCGGGCCTCATGTATCTCGAGATCTGCCACTGCAATTTTATATTATTCAGTTTCCCCTTCAAGTACTCTTTTAAACGCACGTCTTATTATTCCTTGCCGTTTTTGTACTTAGACGGCGAGACCCCAAACTGCTTTTTAAATACGTAGCTGAAATAATTCGGATCGGAATATCCGACTTTCTGAGCTATTATATAGGTCTTTTCATCTGTCTCAAGAAGCATTCTCTCAGCCTTCTCCATGCGATAATCGGTCAGGTAACCTACGAAGGTCTTGCCGGTCTCCTTCTTGAAGACTGTTGAGAAATAGGCGCTGCTGACGCCCAGATAATTGCATATGAAATCCACGGACAGATCCTGGTCCGCGTAGTGGTCAGCCACATACTCCTGTGCCTTTGTGACAAAAGACCTTGTGGTGTCATTTCGCTTATAATCAATGAGCTCATGCATCTTAAGACACACGCCGCTAAACCAGACAGAGAGCTCTCCCGGCTCCATCTGCTGAACCACAGAGTAAATGTCGCTGTTCATGTCAAAGACCTCACCAAGCTCAAGCTGATTGGTCCTTGCAAATTTGTAGAGCTCACTCACCAGCTCCATGACAAAGAATCTGTAGTTCTGTATCGTGGACTGAGCCCTGGTACTGCTCTCTATATAGCTTTTGGCGGAGGCGCTGACTTCATCGGCACCTGCCATCTTCATCTTTTTAAAGACGTCAAAGAGGGAATCACTGTCTTCGGAAGCCGTCTCCTCTTTTTCCATGGGAGATATCTCAGAGATATTGATCGCCTTGGTATGTCCATACAAAACCCTGTAGGACACAGCATCCCTTGCGCCATGATAGGAGGTATCGATCTCTGACAGCGACGCTGTTACACTTCCTACTCCAATGGTCACATTGGCCTTGCAGATACTCTCAGCCAGTCTGCACAGTCTGTCACAGTCATCGGTAAATGCAGATGCATCCTTCTCCGTCGGGAGCTGAGCTATCATCACGGTACTTCCCTGATAGGAAAAGAACCTGCAGCCCCACTTTTCGTCCATCCTCTCCTCAAGGAGTTTGCGCACCGACACTGAAAGAAGAACGGGATTCATCCCCTCGGGGATGTTGGACTTGCTGACATGAACAATAGCAGCCAGATAGAAAGGCCCTGTCAGCTCAATCCTGTAATCCGACATGAATTTCTCTATCCTGTCGTCTTCAATCCTTCCTTCCACCAGGGATGCAAAAAAATCCTCCTGCAAAAGAGGAAGCGAATCCATGTAGTAATTCTCGAGCTTTGCAACATTCAGCTTCTCGTCAATATCGCGGTCCAAAGCTTCATGTACTCTCTTAAAGACAGCCTTTAATTCATCCGCATCTATAGGCTTTAAAATATACTCCTCAGCTTCAAGCCTGATGGCCTCTTTTGCGTATTCAAACTCATCGAATCCCGAAAAGAAAATGATCCTTATATTGGGATAGAGGCGCTTTAAATTTCTTGCAAGCTCCATTCCATCCATATAAGGCATCTTGATATCGGACATAACAATATCAGGCCTCAGATCCTCTGCAAACTCCAGAGCCTCAAGGCCATTGTGTGCATATCTGGGAGTCTCAAATCCCATGCTCTCCCAGTCAAGTTTTTTCATTATCGCCTGTGCAACGTCTTCCTCGTCATCCACAAGCATTACTTTATATTTATTCATTGGCATATTTCTCGTATACAATCTTCCACATAAATCCCATGATCACGACAGCAACAACGATAACAATAAGTGCCGCTATCTGGTTAAAGAAGGATACAATTCCCATTGCAATGGCCGATACGCCGAGAAAAATAATGATAAGTCCCGCATATAAAGTATATTCCCTTGGGTGTTTGATACTCTCGGGATCATCTTTTTTGATGATCTTCACATCCCTTGTGACTATCAGCCTGATCCCGAAGAACAGGCATACTATAAATGCCAGGATCTCAATCCCCATCTGATTAACTATTGTCTGTAAATCCATTTCAAATCTCCTGCTGTTTTCTGATCAGGTCCTCTGCCCTGTCAAATACTATATTAATATCTTTTGTCCCATACAAACAATACACTGAAGCAACTTTTGTTTCAATTGATTTTTCTTTAAAACTCTTTTTTAATCTCTCTACATCATTTTCAAAGTAGACTTCCTCCGTCTCAAAGCCAAAGGCAATAAACTGTGTACCGTTTACTCTAAAGACGTACGAATCCCCGAAGAAATCCATAAGGATCCTGGCTGCAAGTACAACTATCTGATCGCCCACTTCGTAGCCTTCCCTGATATTGAC
>JAFSTR010000085.1 GCA_017445665.1 Butyrivibrio sp.
GTATGACATTTATAACAGTCAGATCAAGCCTCTTTTGCTTGAAAACGGGCTTGAGGTTACGGGCGGAGATGATCTGTCGGACAAGGATCTTGAGTATGTTGACAGGTACTTTGATGAGTACGTCTATCCGGTACTTACACCTATGGCAGTTGACTCCTCAAGGCCTTTCCCTCTTATTAGAAATAAATCCCTTAACATAGGCGCTCTTCTTAAGAAAAAAGAAGGCAGTGACGAAGTGGATTTTGCCACTGTACAGGTCCCAGATGTACTTCCAAGGATACTTGAGATCCCGGAGAGGGAGAATTCGGATGGACCAAGGAGAGTAATACTGCTTGAGAAGATAATCCTTCGGAATATGCACAAGCTCTTTTTGAATTATGATGTGCTTACCTGTTCGGCATACAGAGTAGGAAGAAATGCCGATCTTTCCATCGACGAGGACGAGGCTGAGGATCTGTTAAAAGAGATCGAGAAGCAGATAAAACGTCGTCAGTGGGGACAGGCTATAAGGCTTGAGGTCGAAAAGGGCATAGATAAAAAGCTTCTTAAAAAGATAGCTTCCGAGCTGGAAGTGGAAGACAATGAGATCTACAGTATTGAAGGACCCATTGACCTGACCTTCCTTATGAAGATGTATAAGCTTGAGGGCTTTGATGATCTCAAGGAACACAGCTACAATCCGCCCCAGAGCGTGCCTGAATTCGGGGCAGGAGAGAACATATTTGATGTGATCTCAAAGGGAGATATTCTGATGCACCATCCTTATCAGACCTTTGAGAACGTTGTTAAGTTTGTTGAGATGGCTGCTGTCGATCCTGATGTCCTTGCCATCAAGCAGACTCTATACAGAGTCAGTGGTAATTCACCTATCATTGCAGCCCTTGCCAAGGCTGCGGATAACGGCAAGCAGGTAACTGTACTGGTTGAGCTCAAGGCGAGGTTTGATGAGGAAAACAATATCGTCTGGGCCAAGATGCTTGAGAAAGCCGGATGCCACGTTATCTACGGACTTGTGGGACTTAAGACCCACTGTAAGATAACCCTTGTCGTAAGACGTGAAGAGGATGGAATAAAGAGATACGTTCATCTTGGAACCGGTAACTACAACGACTCCACAGCCAAGCAGTACACCGATGTGGGTCTGTTTACCTGTGCTCCTGCCTTTGGTGAGGATGCGACAGCTGTGTTTAACATGCTCTCAGGTTACAGTGAACCCCTTGGATGGAATAAGCTATCACTCGCTCCTCTGTGGCTTAAAGACAGGATAATAGACCTTATAAAAAGAGAAGAAGAACACGCCAGAATGGGCGAGAGGGCAAGGATCGTGGCCAAGATGAATGCCATCTGCCACAAGGATGTCATAGCTGAACTCTACAGAGCAAGCAGCGCCGGTGTCAAGGTGGATCTCATCGTAAGAGGAATATGCTGTCTTCGCGCAGGCGTTGAGGGAGTGAGCGAGAACATCACAGTCAGATCCATAGTCGGCAATTTCCTTGAACACAGCAGGATTTTCTATTTTGAGAACGGCGGAAGTCCTGAGATGTATGCTTCAAGTGCGGACTGGATGCCAAGAAACCTCGAGCGAAGGGTGGAGATTCTTTTCCCTGTTGAGGATGAGAGGCTTAAGGATAAGCTGTGGCATATTCTTGATGTGGAGCTTAAGGATACTGAGAAGGCTCACGTCATGAACAGCAAGGGTGAGTATGAGAAGATAGCAGTTAAGCTCCCGAAGGATACTGAGAGGGTTAACTCTCAGATGGTATTTGGTGAAGAAGCTGTAGAAGCTGTTCACAAGGATGATCCCGGAAGCAGCAGAGTATTTATTCCGGAGATGAATCCGAAAGCATAAAAGATATAGGGGAATAAGTAAGATGAGATATATACTGGCTTCCGCATCACCGAGAAGGAAGGAACTTCTGGGAAAGGTGATATCGGAATTTGAGATAATTCCCGCAGTTTCGGAGGAAGTGATGACAAAAGAACTTCCCTCTGATATTGTTGAGGAACTCTCGTTTCAGAAGGCTGAAGAAATATTTAACAAAACTTTTACGAAAGAAGAGGATGACTATGTTGTAATCGGCGCAGACACCGTTGTATCATATAATCATAAGATACTTGGTAAACCTGCTGACAGAAACGATGCTTTCAAAATGGTGGAGATGCTGTCGGGCAAGACCCACAGTGTATACACCGGCGTTAGCGTTTTCTGGTACGAGTCCGGGGAGAAAAAGAGCTTTACCTTCTCGGAATGTACTGATGTTGAAGTGGCGGAAATGTCACCGGACGAGATAGAGTGGTATGTTGGCAGTGGCGAATGCGATGACAAGGCCGGAGCCTATGGTATTCAGGGACTATTTGCCAGATTCATAACCGGTATCAGGGGCGATTATTATAACGTTATGGGACTTCCCGTAGCACGACTTTATAA
>JAFSTR010000086.1 GCA_017445665.1 Butyrivibrio sp.
AAACCTTCCTCTCCATAGAAAAGACCTCTTACACCGCTGCCGTTTTCTGAAGGCTCCTGAAGGAATTCCTGTGCAAGATCTGATGTGGCAAATTTCCAGAAATGCTCACGGCTTGTGAAAATGTACGGAAGTGAAAGAAGCATTGACTTCTGTCCGCCGTAGCTTGTAAGAGCAAAAGCTGAAATACGGGACATATCAATTGTTCCGCCGCCGCCAAGCATTGAATCAAGTACGTCGTTCTCTGAACCAAGAACACCGCTTGCCTGAAGATCAATGATGATCGATCCGTTTGATCTTGCCTCAACCTCTTCCTTGAACTTCTGATCTGTCATACCAACGATTGTGTCAAGAGGGTTAACCTCTGCCATAACCAGTGTGATAGCATCAGCTGCAGGCTCAGTAGCAGGTGCTTCTGCCGCAGGTGCCTCTGCTGTTGTTGCCTCTGCTGTTGTTGCCTCTGCTGCAGGTGCCTCTGTTGCAGCGGGTGTCTCAGGAGCCTGAACGCCGCAGGCTGCAAGTGAAAGAACCATAGCTGCTGTCATGATTACTGAAATAACTCTTCTTTTCATTACAAAACCTCCCTTTTCAAAAAAATAATGACATTATCTTGTCTTGATAATGTCATTATAAGTGAGGTTTTATTTACAAAAAATCGGACATTCTTAGCATTGACTAGCACATTCTTAACAAATTTTTTATACTTTCTTAATTAATTGATTATAGGTCTGTCCTTTTTGGCCTGCTTACCGATCAGGATATAACTGATGATAAACATGATGATTATGAACACAACAAAGGTCCAGTCATCCCCCTCTACATCCATGGTTGCAATATAGTCATATGCTCCGTGTAAAAGAGCCGGTACCAGGATTGCCATGTATCTGAAGAATGATGATCCCGAAACGCTTCTTCTGTAGTCGCAGCGCTTAGCTATCCCGTAAAAGACTCCCATGAAAACGCCAAAGCATGCATGTCCCGGAATTGCTGTGACAGCCCTTATAACTGCAGTGCCAAAGCCATAGCTGAACACATAAGTGATATTTTCAAAAAGCGCAAAGCTAAGGGAAGTTATAACTGCATAAACAACGCCGTCATACTGGCAGTTAAACTCCGGATTCCTCCAGGTCTTACGGTACATGAAAAGAAATTTGGAAGTCTCCTCAGAAAACGCCACTATCACAAAGAACATGATGATGTTATAAAGCGGCGATTCCACCGGTACAAACATTCCAAGTAAAAACGAGAGCACCGTCTCCTCGACCAGTGCAAGCAGCACCGAAAAAAGTCCGGCCCAGATCAGTTTCTTTATGAGATAAGGACTCTCCTTCTCCAGTCTGTCAGAGCGATAAACCCTGACCATCAGAAATATTGCAGGCACAGCTGCAGCGGCAATCAGCATCCCACTGTACATTACAGTAGGTTGCAGCAAAAAGAACAACATATGATCCTAAATCTCCTTGTACAAATATTATCTATCAGAATGTAACAGTCTCAGGCGCCTTTGTAAATGAGCTGAATGTAGCAGTTGCGTTCTTGAAGTAGAAAACTTCTGTGTTTCCGTCGTCAGCCTTGTACATTCCCTGAAGTGATGGATAAGCATCAAGCATGGACTGCTTAGCTTCAATTCTATCGTCCTCGACAAGTTCTCCTGCTACTCTGAGCCACTCTCCGTTGTGGAAAGCACAGATCTCAACCTTGGGATTGGCATGGATCTGTTTGGAAACGTCTTTTACCTTACCTGTCTGAATGTATAGCTTGCCCTCGAAAATATGAGCTGTCCCGAAAGGTCTTACCCTTGGCTGATCTCCGTCAACTGTTGCAAGATAATAAGTGTTTGCTGCTTTTAAAAAATCTACTACTCTCTGCATAATCTTTCTCTCCTTTTTGGCTAGAAACCAATTGTATCTTCCTCTATATTACCCCAGTAATCAGTTTTCTGCACGTCTCCCTCGCCCTCCATATCAAGGACCAGTCTGAACTGGGTTTCATAGAGTTCTTTATAAATTCCGCCCAGGGCAAGGAGCGATTCATGAGATCCCTGCTCGGCGATGACACCGTCCTTGACTACCAGTATGGCATCTGCCTTCAGGATAGTCGAGAGTCTGTGGGCGATCACTATGCTGGTCCTACCCTGCATCAGAAGCTCCAAAGCATCCTGGATCGCGTTCTCTGAAATGGAATCAAGGGCACTGGTTGCCTCATCCAATATAAGGATCTTGGGGTCCTTCAGAATAACTCTCGCAATCGAAAGCCTCTGTTTCTCTCCTCCGGAGAGCTTAAGTCCGCGGTTACCCACCATGGTATTGTAGCCTTCGGGCTGAGATGCGATGAAGTCATGGATATTAGCGTTTTTGCAGGCCTCGATCAGTTCTTCGTCGGTGGCATCTTCCCTGGCATACAGGAGGTTCTCTTTTATTGTTCCGTTGAAAAGATAAGTCTCCTGCGTCACTACACCGATATTCTCTCTAAGGTATGAAAGATCAAAGTCGCGGACATCAACTCCGCCTATCTTTACAGAACCACCAAGCACATCATAAAGCCTTGGGATCAGGTTTACAACTGTGGATTTGCCGGAACCCGACGGACCTACTATGGCGTACATCTTACCGCCCGGAACAGTAAAGTTTACATCCTTAAGGATCGGCACCTCCGGGTCGTAGGAGAATCTCACGTGGCTGTACTCAATATCCTTACAGCGCACGTCAGGTCTTTTCCCGTTTTCAGGAGAAACTATACTGCTCTTCATATCAAAGTAAGCAAAGATCCTTGTAAAGAGCGCAAGGCTTCTTGTGAAATCAACCTGAAGATTTAAAAACTCCTGCACCGGACGATAGAGTCTGTTGATCAGTGCAACCATGGCTGTGATCATACCGACTGTAAGACTCTCATCCATTTTGGATATGATAAGATAGCCGCCGGCAAAGTACATAAGAAGGGGCCCTACCTGGGTGAACATTCCCATCACAACCCTGAACCAGCTTCCGCTCCTCTGCTCTTTTAAGTTCAGCGCCGTGAGCTCCTCATTTGTCTTTTTAAACTTCTCAAATTCCCGCTCTTCCCTTGTAAAGAGCTTGACCAGCATGGATCCGCTGACGCTCAGTGTCTCGTTTATCAGCTGATTCATCTCGTCGTTCTTGGCCTGGGAATCCGTGCGGATCTTCCACTGGTTCTTGCCGACTCTCTTGGTGGGAAGGATCAGCAGCGGAATGATTATGACGCCCACAATAGCAAGCTTCCAGCTCATGGCAAAGAGCGCAACCAGTGTAGTTATCAGCGTCGCTGCATTTGAGACAACACTTGAGAGTGTTCCCGAAATAACGCTGCTGACTCCGCTTATATCGGTATTCATGCGGGTTATGATATCGCCCTGTTTCTCTGTGGTAAAAAAGGAATGTGACATGTACTGCAGATGATGATACATCTCATTCTTCATGTCATAGATGATGCGCTGTGCGATCCATGCATTTATGTAGCGCTCCAGTACTCCTACGATCTGCGAGGCTGCCAGCGTCGCAAAGGCCATGAAAAGGAGGCGGATAAGGAGCTCCATATCCTTATTGATAAGGGCTTCATCCACGATCCGGCCTGTGATTATTGACGGCAAAAGACCTACCACAGCACTGATAAGTATTGCCACAAAGACAAATAAAAACTGAAGCCAATAGGGCTTCATATATGAAAGGATCCTTATAAGCAGCTTAGAATCCACCTGCGGAAGATTCTTTTTCTCCTCGTCAGTCAAAAAGCCTCTCGGTCCCAATCCCCCGTGAAATCCCGGTCCCGGCATATTCTCTCCTCCATAATATCATCTTCCAAAAAGGAGCCTCCGTCCGGAGACTCCTCATAAGTCTTAATCAAAATACTGGATCTTTGTAACCACCTTTACAGGCTCTTTTACCAGATCCGCAAAATGCGCTGCATCGGAAGGCTTACCTACCACGCTGCCATAGTGGATCGGGATCGCAACCTCAGGCTTGATCACATTTATGAGCTCTGCTGCCTTTTTGGCATCCATTGTGTATGTTCCGCCGATGGGCACCATTGCGATGTCGCACTTAACCTCCTTGGATTCCCTTGTAAGTCCTGTGTCGCCTGCGATATAGATGCGCTTGTCGTCAACTGTCAGCACATATCCTACCCATTGCGCTCTCTTGGGGTGGAAAGGCTTTATGTTGTTGTAGGCATGAACAGCCTCCACGCTAAGGCCTGCGATATCCTTGTTCTCACCCGGTCTTACCGTCACGATCTCTTTGACACTTCTCTCGATTTCCATGGCATCATCAACCATGCTCTCGGGAACTACCAGGATCGTATCCGCGGTTGCTACCTTCAGAATATCCTCAATGGAAAAATGATCGTAATGCTGGTGCGTTACAAAAACGTAGTCAGCATCATGAAACTCCTCCCTTATCTTAAAGGGATCGACGTATATAGTTGTGGAGTTGCCTTTTATCCTGATGCTGCTGTGTGTAAAAACTTCAATTCTGTCTGTCATGCTCTCCCCCAATCTGTTTGTCGTTTTCTTCTTCCATTATAATTGTCTTTTGGCTATCTCCGCAACGATTCTCTCGTACTCTTTCTCATCAATCCTGTATCTTGCCTTGAGTATGAGATATGCTCCCGTCATCATCACCAGCGGAACAAAGACCATTCCTATCCTGAGGGTAAGGGTCTGCGACGGAAGGACTGTGGCAATAAAGCTATCCGCCTGCGCCAGAGCCGTTTCTTTGTCAATGGTTCCTGCTCCCACTTCCATCTCCAGAGCGCTGATGTTCTGACTTACTGCGTAGATCCCGCTGATGATCAATATCAGTGAAGCCGCAGCCTGGTTCAGGGCGTTAGATAATTTTACGGCAAAAGACCTGATGGCTGAGATTATACTGTCGTGGCGCTCTCCATGCCTGTACTCATCGTACTCAATGGTGTTGTTTACCATGACGATGACAGCCAGGTTATAAAGTCCCTGGGAAAAGAAAATAATAAATCCGATAACGTTCAAAAGAATTATATTCGCCGGGATCACATAGCCGTAGCCGAGGAATATCAGGTAGCATATCACAAGACATATAAGAGAACAGGTGATGATCCTGTTTCTGGAAAACTTCCCCGACAGGATCGGATATGCAAACTGTGCAAGGAGCGTTCCCAGGCCGTACATGACGGTAAAGATCGTTACCAGGTTTCCGCTGGCAGAATATCCGAACTGGAAATAGAAGAAATTAAGTGCCAGAAGGAACAGCAGCTGCTGCCCTACACAGAACAGGATATATGCGATACCCACCGCTATGAGCTGATCGTTTCTTGCAAGGATACCGGACATACTCTTCAGACTTACTTTGGTATTGTCTTCATGTCTTTTGGTTTCTGTCACTCCCAGAAAAGTAAGGGTCTGAAAAGCGACAAAACCAAGGGCCACAATGAGGGCTACAACTCTGAAGGCCATTACCGCGTTTCCGGCGATGACTATAGGTACTATTCCCGCAACCAGGAACTGCCCTACGCATACAAATATTCCCATGAGAGTTACAAGAGAGTCTCTCTCCTTGGGGTCGCTTGAAAGGCTGGGAAGCATACCCCAGTAGGCGATGTCATTGACAGTGTAGGTCATTCCCCAGCACAGATAAATAAAACTGAAGAAAAAGACAAATCCCCAGCCCGTCGGTCTTACCGTGAACATAGTGATTATGACGATGGCATTTAATATGGCTCCGACTATGATGAAAGGCCTGAACTTGCCGCTCCTAAAATGGCAGTTCTCAATTATGGTACTCATCAGAAGGTCGTTCACCGCATCCCATACCATGCAGACCACCATGGCTGCAGAGATCACGGTAAACTGCGCAACTGTCAGTTTCATGGTGTACTGAACGTAAGTGAGCACAAACATGCTGACCAGTACATAGGCCGCGTCGCGCCCTGTTGCGCCTACGCAGTAACACCACTTGGTCCTTTTATCAATTCCGTTCCCCATATATTTTCCCCCAATATTTGTCAGATTGCTTTGTCGCCTATCTTAACGTTACCGCTGCCAAGACCGCTCTGAGCTTCATCAAGAGGAAGCCAGTCGATGAATTTTCTGATCTGACTGTCCCAGAAATCCCAGTCGTGTCCGCCCTTTTCCTCATCCCAGGTGACATCTGCGCCGTTTCTTATAAGGTTGTCACGAAGCCTTACGTTTGCGCCATACAGACGGTCTTCCGTGCCACAGGATAAGTAGAATCTGGGCTGAGGTCTTTTCTCACTCAGAAGTTCTTCAAAGGCGATGCCGGGATTTACGTTGGTCTTTATCGCTTTATCAAGATCCGCAAAAAGAGATTCCACCATGAACCTCTCTGTATCGTCTTTTTCAAAATGATGTACTGCCGATGAAAAGCCGCCGATATGGCTGAAGGTATCCGAGTACACGATCCCGTTTCTCACAGCACCGTATCCGCCCATGGAAAGACCTGCGATATAGGTGTCCTCGCGCTTGTCCGATAGCGGGAACATCATCCTGGTCACCTCCACAAGCTCTTTTCCTATAAAGGTTGCGTAGTCGTTGTACCTGACATGGCTGTTTACATAAAAGGCGTTGTCCCCCGAGGGCATTACAACCGCCAGATCCTTCTCCTCTGCCCAGCGCTGTATCCTGGTTCCGCTGACCCAGTCGGTGTAGTTTCCAAGAAGGCCGTGAAGAAGGTAGAGGGTCTTGAACTTGTGCCCTGCCTTGTTTTTGTAAGAAAGTGATGCGAAATCTATCTTGTCCACAGGAAGTATCACGTTTAGGGGTACCGTTCTGTAAAGAGCTTTTGACAGATAATTCACCTGTAGTAATGCCATTATTTCTTCCTCCCATACTTACTGTTTTTCACAATTAAAATTATATCAAATGTGTTAGAATAATAGTGTAAAATCATTCACTAATTGGGGAGGCAATCGATCATGGTTAAGAACGAACAAGAACTTCTGGAAGCAATCAAGCATGAGCACCACATCACCAAGGAAATCACTGACACTCTCATCGAGCTGGACCAGTTACCAAGCACCGGAACCCAGGTTTTTCTCAATGACCTGATCGTTGCGCTATATAAGAGAGTTGTTGATGTTAACGACGATATTGTCGTAGAGATTTTTGCAGACAAGGTGATCACTCCTAAGGAGTTCACTGCATGGGTAGAAGATAATTTCACCGAGTATTCGGCTAATCTTTTTAAGAAAACAATTGAAGAATAAAGGTGAGTCAGTAGGGCGTTGTGAGTCAGTGGGGCCGTTCAGTGTGTCAGTGGGGACGTTGGCTTTGGCAGTTTTGGACCCTGGGGACGGAGTCAGTGGCTCATTTTTTCAAAAGCTTGTAATCATCATGTTTTTCTCACAAAAAATGAGCCACTGACTCC
>JAFSTR010000010.1 GCA_017445665.1 Butyrivibrio sp.
GGACAGATCAGCTTTGAGAATGTAAGCTTTGCTATCGACGATAAGCCCATTTTAGAGGATGTGTCTTTTACCATAGAAAAAGGAAAGACTCTGGGTATCATGGGCGCAACGGGTGCGGGAAAGAGTACCATCGTTAACCTGCTTGAGAGATTCTATGACGTTACGGACGGATGCATTCGCATCGAGGGAAAAGACATTAAGGACATGCCACTTAGTGATGTAAGGGCCTTCTCATCAGTGGTAACCCAGGATGTATTTCTTTTCTCCGACACTATTACTGAGAATGTAAGGCTTGGATTTAAGGACAGCATGGACGAGGTGACGGTAAGAAATGCCATTAAGAGTGCCCATGCAAAAGACTTTGTCGAGAAGATAACCGATAGCTACGAGGCGGTCATCGGAGAGAGAGGTATCGGCCTATCCGGCGGTCAGAAGCAGAGGCTTTCGATTGCCAGAGCCCTTGCCAAGAAGGCAGATCTTCTGGTCCTTGATGACTCCACATCTGCTCTTGATATGGAGACGGAAGCTGCAATCCAGCAGGAGCTTTTAAAGAAAAAAGACATGAGTAAGATCATCATCGGTCACCGTATATCTTCGGTTAAGGATGCTGATGAGATCATTGTATTAGAGAACGGAAGAGTGAAAGAGAGAGGAACCCATACTGAGCTTATAGGAAAGAGGGGACTGTACTACAGCACCTATGAAGCCCAGTACGGAGACTACCGAAATGCTCTTGCGGTAAATGAGTAAGGAGGTGTATATATGGCTATTAACAGCACCAGAGAGGATGAGGATTTAAAGGAGAGCCTTAAGCTGGATGTCTTAAAGAGACTTCTTAAGAATCTCCTGGAATATAAAGGAAAGATTGTGCTGGTAACGGGGCTGATCCTGGTCACTGTTGCCATCCAGACCACTTATCCTCTGCTGATAGAAAAAGTAATTGATGATGAGATCATAGATGGAAATGTCCGGGGCCTTTTTACCATGGCCGGAGTTATGATAGTTCTTGCTTTTGTGAACTACGCAGCCACCAGAATCTGGAGGCGCATAATGGCTGTGATCTCCAACGACATGATAATGAACATCAGGAGAAGGCTCTATGTTCATATCCAGGAGCTGGGCGTAGATTTTTTTGACCAGAGACCATCCGGCAAGATCCTGGCCAGGATCACAGGTGATGTCAATGCGTTAAAAGAGGTTCTCTCGAGCACTATTACAACCCTGGCACCTGAGGCAGTTATGCTTGTTGCGATACTGGCTATAATGATAGTAAAGAGCCCGGTTCTGTCGCTGTCCGCGGCAGTTGCAGTTCCAATCATCATGCTGGGACTGTACTTTTGCGAGATCCTGGCCCACAAGAGGTGGCAGATCTGGAAAAAGAAAGATTCCAACATGACGGCATACATCCATGAGGGAATTGAGGGAGTATCAATTATCCAGAGCTTTAATGCTCAGGAGGAGTCTTCAAAGGAATTCGACGGACTTGTAAATGAGGTTATAAAAGCTTTCAGGAATGCAGTTGTGATCACAGATATCTACAGTCCGACAATTGAGATTGCAGGCGGACTTGGGACGGCAACTCTGTATTACCTGGCAGTTACAAAACTCAACGTCCAGCCTGAGTCCATAGGTACGCTTTCAGCCTTTGTTCTCTATCTTGGCATGTTCTTCAGTCCTATCAGGAACCTTGCCAACTACTACAACAAGCTGATAACAAATCTTTCTTCTGCTGAAAGAGTTTACGAGATCATGGATATGGATCCTCTTGTTAAGGATGGAGAGAAGGCTATCGACCTTCCCGAGATTGAGGGAAATGTTGAGTTTGATCACGTAACCTTCGCTTATCCCGATGAGCCGGATGTGGATATTCTCCACGATGTCAGCTTTAAGGCTAAAAAGGGAGAGACCATTGCGCTGGTTGGACCGACAGGTGCCGGCAAGACAACAATTGTCAGTCTTATCAGCAGGTTCTATAACACCAAGAGCGGAAGGGTTCTTGTGGATGGATATGATATCAGCAAGGTGACTATACAGTCGCTCAGAAATCAGCTTGGAATCATGACTCAGGACAACTATCTCTTTTCGGGAACTATAAGGGATAACATCAAGTACGGAAGACCCGATGCCACAGATGAGGAGATGCTGGAGGTATCCAAGGCGGTGCATGCCCACGACTTCATCTCACAGATGGAGAAAGGGTATGACACTGTGATCACCGAGCGCGGAGGCGGACTTTCAAACGGACAGAGACAGCTCGTTGCTTTTGCGAGAACTCTTTTGACAGATCCCAAGATCCTTATACTGGATGAAGCTACGGCAAGTATCGACACAAGGACTGAGATTCTGGTCCAGCAGGGTATCGAGGAGCTTCTTAAAAAGAGAACTTCCTTTGTTGTTGCACACAGGCTCTCAACCATCAAGAATGCGGATAAGATCTTCGTGATCGACGACGGCGGAATCCTTGAGTGGGGAGATCATGAGAGCCTCATGGCAAGAAGGGGAGCGTACTATGAGCTCTATTCGGCGCAGTTTGTCAGCGCGTCGTAATGTTGTATAATTTACATTATGAAAGACATTGATAAAGACTACTTATCCTGCAGGTTATGTCCCAGAAACTGCATGGTGGATCGGACCACTACAAGGGGCTATTGCAGGGAATTGAATACTTTGCACGTATCAAGGGCTGCTCTCCATATGTGGGAGGAGCCCTGTATTTCCGGAACATCCGGGTCCGGGACGGTTTTCTTTTCCGGATGCAATATGGGATGTGTCTTTTGCCAGAACAGGAAGATCAGTCGGGGAGAGATTGGTAAATTCATTACCACGGAGCGCCTTGTGGAGATCTTCTTTGAGCAGCAGGAGAGGGGCGCTAACAATATCAATCTCGTGACCGGGGATATGTTCATTCCTACAATTGCAGATGCGATTGAGAGAGCAAGAGATCGGGGGATCAAGATCCCGTTCCTGTTTAACACCTCTTCATATCTGAATGTCGATAGTGTGAAGCGACTGGATGGACTCATCGATATTTACCTTCCGGATTTTAAATATATCAGGGAAGAAGATGCGGTTAGGTACAGCAATGCTCCGGGATATCCCGAGGCTGCCAGGGCTGCGATCGCAGAAATGGTCAGGCAGAAACCGGAGTGCGTATTTGAAACTGATGATAAAGGTCAGGAGCTGATCAAAAAGGGCGTTATTGTAAGGCACCTCCTGATGCCTGGAATGCTGATCCAGGCCAAGATGATCACGAAATATCTTTATGAAACCTATGGTGATAGCATCTACATAAGTCTGATGAATCAGTTTACGCCCGGGGAAGAGCTGGAGAAATTTCCTGAGATCAACAGGAAGATCACGGAAGCTGAGTATCGGAGCCTTGTTGATTACGCGTCGAACCTTGGCATAGTAAACGGCTACGTTCAGGAGGGTGAGACTGCTTCGGAGAGCTTCATTCCGGAGTTTGACTGTGAAGGTGTGTGAGTCAGTGGGGCGGGTTCAGTTTTGGTCCCTGGGGATGTCGGCTTTGGCAGTTTTGGACCCTGGGGACGGAGTCAAGGGTTCATTTTTTCCAAAAGAATCGCACTAATATTACGTTTTTGCTAAAAATGACCCCTTGAC
>JAFSTR010000087.1 GCA_017445665.1 Butyrivibrio sp.
GATACGGTTCTTTGCAACGTCAGGGCCAAGAGGCGTCCGCTCTGTCTCTGCCTGGATCCTGTACAGATCCTCGGGGCTCTTTGCCTGCATGAGCCTTGCCTTGTTTAAAAAGACCTCGTCCCTCTTCGCCTGTCTTGAATGCACAAACATCCTGCCGGCGCCCATACGAAGGCCTGCCGGTATGCTTTTCATCTTGTTCCATATCCTGTCCACGGAAGCGTATGAATTATATCCGCAAAAGAGCTCGTCTCCTCCGTCACCTGACAGGGAAACCGTAACGTGCTCTTTGGTCATTTTGCTGACAAGATAAGTGGGTATCTGTGATGAATCCGCAAAGGGCTCTCCGTATATATGAGGGAGCTTCGGGATAACATCCTTTGCGTCCTGTTCCGTGATGTAGAGTTCTGTGTGCTCTGTTCCCAGGTGCGCAGCGATCTCTTTTGCCACCTCAGCCTCATTGAACTTAGGGTCAGGCATACCTATGGTAAAGGTCTTTGCCTTTCCGTCACAGACCTTCTGCATCAGAGAAACAACAGTGCTTGAATCTATGCCTGCGGAAAGGAATGCTCCCACAGGGACATCGGATACCAGCTGCCCTCTGATGGCTTCCATAAGACGCTTTTCAAGCTCATCCGCAGCTTCCTCTGCAGTTCCCTTGAAAAGGTTCTGCTGCCCCTTTAAGGCAACCTCGGCAAGGTCATAATATGTCTCAAACCTGTAGGTACCGCCAGACCTCTGGATACCGGTCACAACGCCATTTTCATCATCCTCGTGAACAGGTCTGAAATACGAAAAAGGAGCCGACACGGTAAGGATCGTGCCCGGTTCAAGTTTATAGATGTCCTGATAGATTGTGTAAGGCGCCGGAATATATCCATGACAAAAATAGAGGTTGAGCGCCTCTTCAAATATCCTGTTCTTAAAGCCTTCAATGGCCATTATCGCAGATATCTCGGAAGCAAAGACAAAGCTTCCATTTACAAAACCGTAGTAGAGAGGTTTCTCTCCAATCCTGTCCCTGGCAAGGCTTACCTCATGAGTCTCCCTGTCATATATCGCAAGACCGAACATCCCCTTGCAGAACTTAAGAGTCTCTGAGATCCCAAGGCTTTCAATGGCTTCCAGCAAAACCTCTGTGTCAGAAGTTCCCCGAAAGCTTGTGACATAGCCTTTTTCTTTCAAAAGGTCAGCGAGCTTATCCGCATTGTAGATCTCGCCGTTATAGACAATGACCGTCCTTCCGCTCTTTGATACCATAGGCTGAGCTCCGGCCTCCGATAAGTCCCTTATGGCAAGTCTTCTGTGTCCGAGCCACACTCTCTCCCCGGGGCCGCACCAGACATCTCCGGCATCGGGGCCTCTGTGGTAGAGGCGCTCGATCATTTTTCTTATATTCTTTTCACCGCTGTTATCAAGTCCGCAAATTCCTGCGATTCCGCACATAATTTTCCCCTTTTAGTCGATCAGCGAGTTGTAATCAAAGTTCATCAAAAGATCTTTTTCCGCATCAAGATACTCTTCTTCATTGTCCTTAGTAATCCTGAAAGGTGATGCTTCAGGGCCGTTTTCACCTTCGGCGATCTTCTCGATTATCCAGGAGCTGACATCTTCATCGTAGTGAGCCTGGTCTCTGTAACGGTCCAGGTCAGCTGTTATATCTGTCTCCATGGTGAAGCTGTAGATGTGGATGTTGTCATACTCAAGCATCATATCAATGGCTTTTTGTTTAAGCAGCAGCTCTTTTTCCAGATTCCCTTCTTCTCTCACTCCTCCGAAGTATGCCATGGAATAGGGAGGAAAGAAATACAGGAACGTGGTTTCAGGGTGCTCC
>JAFSTR010000088.1 GCA_017445665.1 Butyrivibrio sp.
AAAAATTAAAATATCCGAACTTGCGGGAGAGCTTGGATGCGAGGCAAAAGAGCTGATAGCTTTTTTGCAGGAAAAAGGAATAGAAGCAAAACGCTCTAACAGTTCAATAGAAGAGACAGATGCTGACGTTGCCAGAAAGAAATTTGGTAAAGCTGAGGAAAAGAGCGCTTCTGCTGAGAAGCCAAAGAAGGCTGCAGAAACACCTAAGGCAGAGGAAGCTCCTAAGGCGGCTGAGCCTAAAAAAGAGGCTGCAAAAGAGCCTGAGAAGCAGGCTTCCAAGGCTCCTGAACAGGCTCCTGTCAAGAAAAAGAAGAAGATCATTGTTGTTACAAACAACAGTAATTCACAGAGAGGCGGCCAGGGCCAGCAGGGCGGAAACAGAGACTTTGGAAACAGAAACCGTGACAACAGAAATCAGGGTAACGGTGGCCAGGGACAGAGAAGACCTACATTCGCGCAGGCTCAGAATACATATCATCCCATCAAGCCTCTGACAGCTCCTTCACAGATGGAGAGCTACAATCAGCCTATCAACAAGTCAGTGCAGCCTAAGCCTGCACCCAAGAAGGAGGCACCGGTTCAGGAGGCAGCTCCTGCACCTGTACAGAATACAGCGCCTGTTCAGCAGAGTGCACCTGTTCAGCAGCAGGCACCTTCAAGACCTGCTCAGCAGAATTCCCAGAGACCTGCAGCACCTTCACAGGGCAGAGATAACAGGGACAACAGGGATAACAGAGACAACAGAGATAACAGAAACGCTCAGAGAGGCGACAGACCTTCATTCCAGGGCGGAAGAGACAATAGAAATGACAGAAACGACCGCGGACCTGCAGGTAACGGCGGCGGTAAGTTTGGCGGTAAGGATAACAGATTCGCCGGCAAGAACGATGGTAAGGGTGGTCAGAGAGGCGGCTTTGATGCTGCTTCTGACAGACCTGAGGGCGGACATGACGCAAGGCGCCGTCAGAACCAGGATAAGGATAAGAGAAACAAGAAAGACTTTGCTCTTGAGCAGGAAGAGATGATGCCAAGAAGCAAGAGAGTCGGCAGATTCATCAAGCCTGAAGTCAAGAAGGTGGAGGAGCCTGAGGAGCAGATCAAGGTTATCACAATTCCTGAGAAGGTTTCCATCAAAGAGCTTGCTGAGAAGATGAAGATGCAGCCTTCTGTTATCATCAAAAAGCTCTTCATGGCAGGTCAGATTTCAACAGTTAACACTGAGCTTAGCTATGAGGATGCTGAGAATATCGCAGCAGATTATGATATTCTTTGCGAGAAGGAGATTCCTGTAGACGTTATTGAAGAGCTTCTTAAGGAAGAAGACGATGCACCAGAGACACTCAAGAAGAGACCTCCGGTTGTCTGCGTAATGGGTCATGTTGACCATGGTAAAACATCACTCCTTGATGCTATCCGTAAGACATCTGTTACAGACAGAGAGGCTGGCGGAATCACACAGAGGATCGGTGCTTATACAGTATCTGTTAATGACCAGAAGATCACATTCCTTGATACTCCCGGTCATGAGGCATTCACAGCAATGCGTATGCGTGGTGCTAATTCTACAGATATCGCAGTACTTGTAGTTGCTGCCGATGACGGTGTAATGCCTCAGACAGTAGAGGCTATCAACCATGCCAAGGCTGCAGAGGTTGAGATCATCGTTGCTGTAAACAAGATAGATAAACCTAATGCGAACATTGATCGTGTTAAGCAGGAGATGACAGAGTACGGTCTTGTTTCTACAGACTGGGGCGGAACAACAGAGTTCGTTCCTGTTTCAGCTAAGTCAGGTGAAGGTATTGAGGACCTCCTTGAGACCATCATTCTTACAGCTGATATCTTAGAGCTCAAGGCTAACCCTGACAGAGAAGCAAGAGGACTTGTCCTTGAGGCAAGACTTGATAAGGGCCGTGGTCCTGTAGCAAACGTTCTTGTTCAGAAGGGAACACTTCATGTTGGTGATTTCATTTCTGCAGGAGCAAGCTCAGGTAAGGTTAGAGCCATGGTCGATGATAAGGGCAACAAGCTCAAGGAAGCTCGTCCTTCACAGCCTGTTGAGATCCTTGGTCTTTCTGATGTTCCAAATGCCGGAGAGGTATTCCTTGGACATGAGACTGACAAAGAGGCCAAGCAGTATGCGAACACATACCTTCAGCAGCACAAGAAAGACCTTATTGAAGAGACAAAGGCTAAGATGTCTCTTGATGATCTTTACTCCAAGATTGAGGAAGGAAGACTTCAGGAACTTGACATCATCATCAAAGCCGATGTACAGGGTAGCGTAGAGGCCCTCAAGCAGAGCCTTCTCAAGCTCTCCAATGAGGAAGTTGTTGTTAAGGTTATTCACGGTGGCGTTGGTGCCATCAACGAGTCTGACGTAACTCTGGCTGCTGCATCAAATGCCATCATCATCGGATTTGATGTACGTCCTGACGCAACAGCCAAGAGCATGGCTGAGCACGAAGGTGTTGAGATCAAGCTCTATAAGGTTATCTATCAGGCAATCGAGGAGATCGAGTATGCTATGAAGGGTATGCTTGCTCCTGTATATGAAGAGAGAGTTACAGGACATGCAGAAGTTCGTCAGATCTTCAAGGCATCCAAGGTTGGTAACATCGCCGGTGCATTTGTTAAGGACGGTGTCATCAAGAAGGAGTGCAAGGTACGTATTTACAGAGATGACGATATGATCTTCGAAGGTGACCTTGGTTCCCTTAAGAGATTTAAGGATGATGTCAAGGAAGTTAAGGAAGGCTTCGAGTGCGGTCTTGTATTTGACGGCTTTGACCAGATCCATGAAGGTGACAGGGTAGAAGCTTATGAGATGGTAGAAGTACCGAGGACATAATATGCGTAAAAACAGTAACAAAAACAGAAGAATAAACGGTGAGGTCATGAAGGTTATTTCCGAGGCTATCCGTTACAGCAAGGATCCCAGGATCAGCCCCTTTACATCCGTAATGGATGTAGAGGTAGCACCTGACCTTAAGACCTGTAAGGTATGGGTTACGGTAATGGGTAACGAAGAGGACAGAGCAAGGACCCAGGAGGGACTTAAGTCTGCTTCCGGTTACATTCGCTCAACCCTTGCCAAGGAACTTAACATGAGATACACACCGGAGATCCGCTTTATCATGGACGATTCAATTGAGTATGCCATCAACATGTCCAAGAAGATTGACGAAGTTACTGCTAAGGACAATGAGGCAAGACTTGCAAGAGGAGAGAGCCTTGATGAAGAGGAAACCCTTGAGGAGGAAGAATGAAGATTGACCAGCTGATTGGAAATGCAAAGACAATCGGAATTAGTGGCCACATCAGACCTGATGGCGATTGTATCGGCTCCTGCATGGGTCTGTATCTTTATTTGAAAAAGAACTATCCCCAGGTAAGAGCAGATATCTTCCTTGAGACTATTCCTCCGGAATACAGATTTATCAAGGATATCGATGATGTAAGAAGTGATTTTGAGACAGATATTGACTCATATGATCTTTTCTTTGTTTTAGACTGTTCCAAGGACAGGATCGGAGATGCTGAGAAGTACTTCGATGCTGCCGCTAAGACAGTAAATATTGACCATCATGTCAGCAATCAGGGAAGTGGCGACGAGAATTATATAGTAGCTACAGCCAGCAGTGCATGTGAACTTGTTTACGACTGTCTGGATACCGACAGGATGGATATTGAAATTGCCAAGTCCCTTTATACGGGAATGGTTACAGATACTGGCGTGTTCAAGTACAACAATACATCGCCCAAGACCATGAGGACGGCAGCAGAGCTTATTTCCTACGGCTTTGACTTTGGCAGCCTCATCGATCATGTCTTTTATGAAAAGACCTATATCCAGAATCAGATCCTTGGAAGAGCTCTTCTTGAGAGCATTCTGCTGATGGACGGAAGATGCATAGTATCTGTTGTATCTAAGCAGACCATGGAGTTTTACGGTGTCGGAAGCAATGATCTTGACGGTATTGTAAACCAGCTGCTTCTGACTATTGGAGCTGACTGTGCAATATTCATGTATGAGCTTGCGCCCCTTGAGTACAAGGTAAGCCTTCGCAGCAACGGAGCTGTTAATGTTGCTTCTGTGGCTGAGATGTTTGGCGGCGGCGGACATGTCAGAGCTTCAGGCTGCACTGTGAGCGGAACCAGCCATGACGTAATAAACAATATCACCAAATATATACACAAACAGCTATACAATGAATAACAAGAGGCAAGTGGCACCACTTGCCTCTTATGCTCTTATGCTATAGAGGTAAAATGCAGAACAGATATAACGGACTAATAAACATATATAAGGAACAGGGCTTTACATCCAATGATGTGGTGGCCAAGCTCAGGGGCATCCTTAAGCAGAAAAAGATCGGCCATACGGGAACCCTTGATCCTGATGCTGTGGGAGTCCTGGTTGTATGCCTCGGGACAGGCACCAAGCTTGTAGAGATGCTTACGGACCACGACAAAGAATACATAGCTGTCTGCCGTCTTGGAGTAACTACCGATACCCAGGATATGTCCGGACAGATCCTGGAAACAAGAGAAGTTAATGTCACAAGAGAAGAACTTCACGATGCGGTCAAAGCCTTTGTTGGCGATTATGACCAGATCCCGCCTATGTTTTCTGCCATCAAACAAAACGGCAAAAAGCTCTATGAGCTTGCAAGGGAAGGCATAGAAGTTGAGAGAAAAGCCCGCAGGATCCACATAGATGCTATTACGATCCTTGATGATTCTCTACTTGAGTCAGATGGCATTTTTACCATGGAGATCAAATGCTCCAAGGGAACATATATCAGGACTCTGTGCAATGATATCGGTCAGAGGCTCGGATGCGGAGCAGCGATGCAGCATCTTACAAGAACCCGTGTGGGAGCTTTTTCTTTGGATACTGCTGTTACACTCACGCAGGTAGAAGGGCTTCGTGATGCAGGAACTCTTGAGGATATCATAGAATCACCGGAGTACATTTTCAGGGATCTCGATAAGATCCATGTAAAAGACTCCGCGAGAAAGCTTCTGGAGAACGGAAACAGCTTCAGGAAGGACAACGTTTTAAACGAGGATCCCTCCGGCGTAAACGACACGGAATATGAAGAGGAAATGTTTAAAGACGGCAATTCCTTCCGGGTGTATTCAGAGGATGATACATTCTTTGGAATCTATACCTACAATGAGAAGACAAGACTTTTTAACGTGGACAAGTTCTTTTACGAAGCATAATTGTTAAAAGAGATTTTGAAAGACTTTATATAAATGGAAATAATTACAGGAACAACCAAGTTTCATATAGACGGTAAAAGCGCTGTCGCCATCGGCAAGTTTGACGGTGTGCATGTGGGTCACAAAAAGCTTCTGAAATACATTCTGGAGCAGAAAAAGGATGGCCTTAAAAGTGTTGTGTTTACTTTTGACCCTTCACCGGAGGAGTTCTTTACAGGACACACGGTTCCACAGCTCTTTACCCGTCAGGAAAAGAGACGTGAATTTCATAAGCTCGGTATCGACATACTTATAGAATTTCCGCTCACGGAAACCACTGCAGCCACAGAGCCGGAGGATTTTGTGAGGCGTATACTTGTGGAACAGCTCAGTGCCGACTACATTGCAGCCGGTACAGACGTGACCTTCGGAGCAGGCGGAAGAGGAGACCAGCATCTTTTAAGGAGACTGTCGGATGAGCTTAAGTACGAGCTTGAGCTGATTGACAAGGTAAGACTTGACGGTGCGGAGGTGAGCTCCACCAGGATCAGGAACGAAGTGGCTGACGGCAATATGGATATGGCCAAAAGACTTCTCGGAGATTACTACAGTGTATGCGGGATCGTGGAGCACGGAAGGCATATAGGGCATACTATAGGTATACCTACAGTCAACATCATTCCTCCTGAGGATAAGCTTCTTCCTCCTTACGGGGTTTATTCCAGCAAGGTCCATCTGAACGATAAAATATACGACGGAATGACAAACATTGGCAGAAAGCCCACTATTTCCGAAAAAGAGAAGGTGGGAGTTGAGACCTACATCTACGACTTTGACGGTGATGTTTACGGAGAATTCATAGAGGTGGAGCTTTTAAGATTCGTAAGGCCCGAAATGAAGTTTGGTTCGATCGATGATCTGAAGGAACAGATCAGGAGTGATCTTGTAACTGCAAGAGGAGCCAATTGAAACAGCACTTTACATATGTACGGTTCTATGATAATATTAGTTGTCTGTCTTTAAATATAATGACAGCAGTAACAGAAACGACCTTTACTAACGGTCATGGACACTCCAACCGGACCTTGGTAACAGGCGCATTCAGGAATAAAGATCTATAAGGAGAAGAAAGATGATCGCAAAAGAGAAGAAAACAGAAGTTATCAGCAAGTTTGCCAGAAAGGCAGGCGACACAGGATCACCTGAGGTTCAGGTAGCTATTCTTACAGAGAGAATTCAGGAGCTCAACGAGCACCTTCAGAAGAATCCTAAGGATCACCACTCAAGAAGAGGACTTCTTAAGATGGTTGGTCATAGAAGAAGCCTTCTCGGATACCTCAAGAAGAAGGATATCGAGGCTTATCGTAAGCTTATCGCTGATCTTGGTCTGAGAAAGTAATTCATTTAACAAAAGGCGGGATAAGGCTGATGAGAATCAGCCTATTCCGCTTTTATACGTTATGAGAATTTGCGCTTTTTAAGCGCTTTTCTATAGAAGAGTAAACATGTTTAAATGCACACGCACCCGAAGTACGGCAGAAACCCGGCTGTGGATGAGGGAAGGCGGATGAGCAGAAGGAGAAAAAATGGTAAAAACTTATTCAATGGAACTGGCTGGTCGTACACTTAAGGTTGAGATTGGCAA
>JAFSTR010000089.1 GCA_017445665.1 Butyrivibrio sp.
ATAGTCCGGCTTGGACTTAAGGCTTGTCATAAGTCCGTATCCGGAAAAGAAGAAAAACAGGGCGGTAAAGAGGTATCCAATGTGACTGAACAGTGTTATCGGGCCCTTTGGACGCATTCCGTATACAGTGACCTGCTGAGTCAGATGATGCAGTATTATTGCAAGGCATATTGAGGCCTGGATATTTTTACTTTGATCAAGATTTAAAAAGGTATCAGAAATAAGACCTTTTTGGGAAAGTGTCGCACAATAAAAGGTTAAAACAAGTAATAGTATAGGAAATAGAATCAATAGTGTATTTTGCATACACTTATCTTAAACCATGGATATGGAATTAACAATATTTCAGGAAGGAATGATAGAATATAATAAGGAGAATTTATTGTATGAAGAAAAAGACAGTTTTTACAGCCGCTGCAATAGTGGCCGGAAACGGGATCGGAAGCGGGGTTATGGCTATTCCGTATTTTGTTTCCAAGACCGGCGCTGTGGGCGGTGCAATAGCTTTTTTAACAGCATATTTGATCAGCGTCCTTTTGCACCTGATGATTGCCCAGATCATGCTGACAATGGGAGAGACCTTGGATATCCTCGGGGCTTTTAACGTCTACCTGTTCAGGGGCAAGCTGAAAAATATCCTGAAGATATCGTTTTTTATCATCATGGTGATAGTGCTGGAGACGAACCTGGCTGCCTATATTACCGGTGCATCCGCCATTATGGCCGAGTTTTTCCCAGGCATTTCGGAGAAACTCCTTGGCACCGCGTTCTTTGTTTTTGCTGCAGCGGTAGTTCTTCTGGGACTAAGAGCCATCTGCATCGGTGAGAATGTCACCGTGAGCATAATGGCCACGATACTCCTTGTGGCGCTGTTCTTTTCATTCAGGAACATCAATCCTGCGATATCCATTGAGAATGCCGGTCTTGATGCAACAGGTCTTTTGCGATTTGCAGCCACTTACAGCATGATCATGTTCTCTTTTTCCGCGATATTTGCGGTTCCGCAGGTCATAGAGTGTCTGGATCATGACGAAGCCAGGGTCAGGAAGTCCATATTCCTGGGGCTCTTAATGAACCTGGTGATTTCGGTTGTCATAACTGTATGCACGATCATCACCTCTAAGGAAGTCACCAAAGTGGCCATAGTCGGCTGGGCAGATGCGGTAGGCGGAGTTATCCGCATTCTGGGATCGCTGTTCATCATACTGGCCATGTTCACTTCCTACTGGTCCATCGGATTTGCCACAACCGAGATCATATCGAACCAGACCCAAAAGACCTTCGGCCTGAGCTTCGTTCTGGCCACAGTTCCTGCGCTTTTGCTGACATTTCTGTTATCTAACGGATTTATGGAATATATGAAACTTGCAGGAGGGGCCGTGGCAGTGATAATATCCCTGATGGTGATCCCGACCTATCTGATCGCCACGAAGGGGCAAAAGACATCCATCATGACGCCCGCAGAGGCCTCAAAAGCGTCGGTAGCCATAGTATTTATCATGTATATAGTCATGGCCGTGGGATCACTGATCTCTGTCTGACAGGAGAAAAAATGAGAGTAGCTTTACTGGCACCTGCAGGTGCAATGCACAGATATAACGGAATGTTTCATAAGAATCTTCACTATGCGCCCATAACCCTGGCGCTTCTGGCTGCGTATCTTCCGAATGATGACGTTGTCATATACGATGAGACTGCGGAGCCAATTCCCCTTGATCTACAGGCGGATGTAGTGGCCATAACCAGTATTACAGGCACTGCGGCCCGCAGTTATAAGTATGCGGATTACTTCAGGAGCCGCGGTATTCCTGTGCTGATGGGAGGCGTTCATCCGACACTTATGCCCGATGAGGCCAAGGAACATGCGGACTCTGTCCTGGTGGGCCTGGGTGACAGAACCTTCAAGAAGGCCATTGAGGATCTGGCAAACGGCTGTCTTAAGCCTTTTTACCGGGATGAGGGAGGGTGCCCGACCATCGCCGGCCGTCCGATCCCGCGAAAAGATCTTTTGAAAAAAGACAGATACATAACCTTAAATACCGTTGAGTGTGTCAGGGGATGTAACCATTCCTGCTCGTTCTGCGCCTATCCGGCGGCCTTCGGCCAGCGTGTGCTGACGCGCCCGGTACAGGATGTTATCGATGAGATAAAGACCTTTAAGGGTAAATTTGTGATATTCCCGGACGTTAACCTCATTGCGGATGTCAATTATGCAAAAGAGCTTTTCACAGCCATGATACCGCTTAAGAAATGGTGGTTTGGTCTGACAACGACGGCTATCGGCCGGTGCGACGATCTTATAGAGATATTTGAAAAGAGTGGCTGCAAGGGCCTTCTTCTGGGCTTTGAGTCGGTTAATCAGGAGACGCAGAGCGAGATCAACAAGAATGTTAACCGGGTTGATGATTACAAATGGCTCATGGACAAGCTCCATAAGCACAATATCCTGGTCATGGGCTGCTTTGCCTTCGGAAGTGATGAGGACGGAAAAGACGTTTTTGACAGAACTGCTCAGCTCTGCCTTGACGCTAAAATCGATCTGCCCAGATTTTCCATCATTACGCCGTTTCCAGGAACGAGCTTTTACAACGAGCTGGAGGCTCAGGGCAGGATAACAGAGCGAAACTGGGCTCTTTATGATGTTGAGCACGTTGTGTACAAGCCGGCGCAGATGACCAAAGAGGAGCTGGTTGAGGGAATTGAGCGGGCCTGGAAGACCTGTTATTCCTGGAAGGCCATTTTTAAGCGCTTTGATTTTAAAAGAGTGCATCGCTGGCTGTTCATATACATGATCGCCAATATCGGATATCGCAAGTATGCGAAGAAATTCGGGGATTATGACGAAGCGGTAATGATAGATAATTCCGACATTCCCGATGTGAAATAAGAGTATTAATAAAGGATTTTGAATGAAAGTACTACTGATATTACCCTGGCACAGTACCGACATGAGCTACAGGAGCAGGTTTTCGAGCTTTTTTACCTATCCTCCCTTAACGCTCGGTGCGCTTGCTGCCATAATTGAAAAAGTTCACCCGGACTGGGAAATAGAAACTGTTGATGAGATTTCACAGAAGGTTAGATTTGATAGTTCGTACGGCCTGGTCATGATCACGGCGACAACGCCGACGGTTGTCAGAGCCTATGAGATTGCTGATAAATTCAGAGAAATGGGCGTCTACGTCTGCATAGGAGGTTACCACGTAACCTACTGCAGGGAAGAGGTTCTTCAGCATGCGGACACGATATTTATCGGTCCCGGCGAGTACACGGTGCCCAGGTTCCTTAAGGATCTGGAGGAGGGAACACCACTGGATGCATATGAGGGAGGCTGTGTTATGGGAAAAGACATCCCGGCTCCCGACAGGTCCAGGATATCCCATAAGAAGTATCTGAAATATCCGCCTGTGGTGGCTAATCCCGGGTGCCCGAACAGATGCAGCTACTGTGTCATCAGTCAGATGTGGGGCGAAGCAACAGCAAGACCCGTAGAGGATGTAATAGCTGAGATAAAGAGCCTAAGGAGCAGGATAATCGTGTTCTTTGACCCGAATTTCTTTGGCAACAGAGATTACTCCATCAGGCTTATGAATGAGCTGACTAAACTTAAGATAAGGTGGGTTGGCAGCGCCACAATAGATGTGGGCTTTGACGAAGAACTGCTTACTCTTGCGCAGAAGAGCGGCTGCAACGGACTTCTTGTAGGTCTTGAGTCTCTTAACCAGCAGACCCTCAACAAGGTCAGAAAGGGATTCAATAAGCCCGAGAGGTACAAGGAAGCGGTTCAGAATCTCCAAAAGCACGGGATCATGGTGAACGGATGCTTTGTGCTTGGAATGGACGGCGATACGGAAGAGGACCTCATGGACCTTCCGAGACAGGTGGACTATCTTGGCATCAACCTCGCAAGGTTCTCCATTCTTACACCGGTGCCGGGAACAGGGCTGTACAAAGACCTTGAGAGATCCGGACGCATAATTACCACAAACTGGGCGGATTATACGCAGCACAAGGCGGTGTTTAAGCCGGAGAACATGAGCCCTGAGCGGCTTGAGCAGATATACAGGGATGTTTGGAAAAGAACCTATTCCTACAAAAACATCTTTAAGAGAATAAAAAGAGTGACTGCAAAGGGAATATCCGCCAGAATAATTGCCTTTGGCGCAAATCTGGGATTTAAGTTCCTTGGCATGGAAGGATAGACAGACAGGGATGAAGATTGCATTCATCAAAGTAAATATGATGTACAGCAAAGGGAAGGACGCGCTCAAGCCCCTTGTTTTTGCCGTGATCCAGAAGCTTACGCCCAAAGAGCACGAGCTTGTGTTTTACGATGAGAGGATTGAGAATGTTCCGGAGTCTTTGGATGCCGATATTATCGCATTTTCAGTTGAGACCTTTGCCGCCAAGCACGCTTATGAGCTGGCAGACAGGTATAAAAGAGACGACAATCTTATTGTCATGGGAGGATTCCACCCCACGGCCCTCTGTGATGAAGCGCTTGAGCACGCAGACGTCGTTCTGAAGGGAGATGCCGAGGAAACCTGGGGAGAGTTTATCAAAGACATTGAAAAAAACGGCCTAAAGCCCGCAAGGCGCATCTATCAGGCAGAGAATAAGTGCGTAATGTCCTATGTTAACCCCAACTCTTCCTGTTATGAGGGCAAAAAATATCTGCCTCTGGCCATGGTCCAGGCATCAAGAGGCTGTAAGTTCAATTGCGATTTTTGCTCTATAAAGAGCCTTTACCCCGGAGGAGTAAGGCAAAAAGACATTGAAAACGTGGTAAAAGAGATCAGTGAGTGCAAGGAAAAGCTCCTGTTCTTTATCGATGACAACCTCTTTTTAAATGAAGAGAGCGCAATAGAGCTCTTCAGGGCCATAAAGCCCCTTAAGAAGAAATGGGCCTGTCAGATAAGCCTGGAGATTGCCTTCAGGGATGAATTGTTAAAAGAGATGTATGAGTCGGGATGTTTTATGGTGCTTATCGGCTTTGAATCCCTGAACGAGAATAATCTTGAGATCATGAAAAAGAGTGCCAATCTCGGGATCCTGAGGGGTGAGGAAAAGACGGGAAATGTCGCACATCTTGAGGAAGCCATAAGGAATATATACAGGCATAACATTATGATCTACGGCATGTTTGTGCTGGGCTATGATTATGACACGGCGGATTCCATTAGGGACACCTATGAGTTTGCTGTAAGGAATAATCTGGCCATATCCAATTTTAATCCGCTGATGATACTGCCCGGAACGCCTCTGTTTGAGAGGATGGAAGCTGAAGGCCGCCTCAGGTTTAAAAAGTGGTGGCTGGATCCGCAGTACAGATACGGAGATGCCATGTATTTTCCAAAATCCATGACTCCCGAAGAGTTAAAGGATGGCTGCAAAGCTGCGCGTTTTAACTTCAACACCTACAGGAACATATTTAAGAGAATGATGGGGGCTAAGGTAAACCACAGATCGCTCCTTAACATCGTCGTGTTCCTGGCCATCAACCTCATCTCCCGCAGCGAAATACACAGAAAACAAGGCGAAAGTTTATGAAGATCACTTTGATAAAACCAAATATAGGGCGTAGAGAGCACAGCCTTTACGTCGATAATGCCAGCATGGAACCGCTTCAGCTGGGCATTCTGGCAGCTCTTACACCGGAGGACATAGAGGTCGTCATGTACGACGACAGGCTTGAGCCCATTCCTTATGAGGAAAAGACCGATCTGGTGGCCATTACCGTTGAGACCTTTACCGCGCGCAGATCCTATGAGATAGCAGATGAACACAGGCGACGGGGCGTCAAGGTCATCATGGGAGGCATCCATATCAAGCTCCTGCCCGAGGAAGCCAGAGAACATGCGGATTCTATCATGATAGGCGATGCAGAGAGCGAATGGGACCACATGATAGAAGACCTGCGAAGAGGCGAGCTGAAAGCAGAATACATCTGCACTGCGCCAAAGGTGCCACAAAAGGGAATCATGACAAGGCGCAGCATTTATGAGGGCAAGAAGTATATGCCGATATCTCTTTTGCAGTTCTCACGGGGATGCGGCTTTAACTGCAAGTACTGTGCCAGCAGCGTGTATTTTGAGCAGCATCACTACACAAGAGATGTTGATGAGGTGGTCGCTGAGATCAAATCCCAGAAGAGGAAGCTTCTCTTTTTCGTTGACGACAATATTGTGGCCAATAAGGCCAAGGCAAAAGAGCTTTTCCGGGCGCTCATACCACTGAAGATATGGTGGGTGAGCCAGGGAAGCATAGATATGCTGGATGATGAGGAGCTCATGAAGCTCATGGTAAAGAGTGGATGTCTGGGGCTTGTTATAGGCTTTGAATCCATCCGCCCTGAGAGCATAGAGAACATGAGAAAGGGCGTTAATAGGAAGTTCGTGGCGGATAATTACAAAGAAGCCATAGAAAAGCTGAGGCACTACGGACTCCAGACCTGGGCAGCCTTTACCATAGGACATGACACGGACACTCTGGAATCCATCAGAGCCACATACGAGTTTGCGAGGCGCAATAAATTTACATTTGCAGCATATAACATACTGATGCCATACCCCGGAACGCCGCTCTATGACGAGCTGAAGAGTCAGGGAAGGCTTCTGTATGACGGCAAATGGTGGCTGCATCCGCAGTACAAGTTCAACTATACGGCATTTATCCCCAAGAACATGACTCCGGACGAACTCACGGAGGCAGGATTTAACTGCAGACGTGACTTCAACAGTCTGGGATCTGTCCTGTACAGGCTCTTTGAGCCCAGGACCAACTTAAGGAACCCCGTGAGGTTCTTTACTTACATAATCTACAATCCGGTTTTCAGAAAAGAGGTATTTGAGAAGCAGGGCATGACCTTTGGATGCCTTGAGAAGGACGAAGAGGAGAGAAAGCTTGAAGGTAACGCTGATCCTGCCGGCCATCGGCAAGAAACCCAATGAGAAGTACTTAAAATCCTGGCTTATGGAGCCCCTTACCATAGCTGTGCTCAGTTCGCTCCTCCCACCCGAATGCGAGAGGGAGTTCTTTGACGACAGAATTGAGAATATCGACTATGAAACAGAAACAGATGTTGTGCTTATCACCGTCGAGACTTACACGGCAAAAAGGGCATATTACATCTCGGAGCAGTTCAGAAAACGTGGCAAAAAGGTGGTAATGGGCGGCTATCATGTGACTTTGGTCCCGGATGAAGCAGCTCAGCACTGTGATGCCATCATGATCAATAACTGTGGCGAAAATATCAACATGCTCCTGGAGGATCTGAAAAACGGAACTCTCAAGGATAAGTATGTGGGTAAACCCTGCATAGATTATAAGATGGCAGACAGGAGCATATATAAGAAGCAGCAAAAGAAATATCTGCCTGTTTCCCTGGTTGAGACCGGCAGGGGTTGCTTCCACAATTGTGAATTCTGCTCCATCGCGAAATATTATGACTCCAGGTACATTCACAGGGATGTGGCAGATATCATTGCAGAGATGAAATCCTGTAAACACAAGCTCTATTTCCTGGTGGATGACAGCATATTCTCGAATAAGGAATTTGCCAGAGAGCTGTTTACTGAGATCAAAAAGCTGCATGTAACCTGGACCACACAAATAACGCTTGATATCGCAAAAGATGACGAAACGCTGAGACTCATGAAGGACAGCGGCTGTGAGATGGTCCTCATCGGCTTTGAGTCGATAAACAGCGGAAATCTGAAGCAGATGAATAAAGAGTGGACAGCCAGACTCGGAGAGAGAGATGAGCTCATCGAAAAGATCCATGAGGTGGGCATCAGTATCTATGCTTCATTTGTGTTTGGTTTCGATGAGGACACCGAGGAAAGCTTCATTCAGACCCTGAAGTTTGCCATGAAGCACCAGTTCTTTGTAATAGCCTTTAATCACCTTTTGACCTTCCCCAATACGCCCACTTACAAGACTTTCCAGGAAGAAGGAAGGCTCATCTGCGATAAGTGGTGGCTTCAGGAGGGTTATACCTTCGGAACGATCTCTTTTGTCCCTAAAAATGTAACTGCCGAGGAGCTCAGAGCCCTTTGCAGGAAGTATAAGACCAGATTCTTTGAGTTCGGATCCATAGTAAAAAGAGGAATTACCTGCTTTAAGCGCACCAAGAAGCTCCTTATCAACTTCGCATACTGGTATATCAACATTCTCTTCCACTTTGAGGTGGATCAGAGGATCGGTATTCCTGTGGGTGAAAACCTGGAGGAGGCTAAGAAATGAGCAATGTCTTTTCTTTTGCTGCGCATGAAGATGGAGCCGGGATCTTGAATATCATGGAAAGCGACGTCGCAAAAGGCGAGATCAGGCTCCTGTATACAAGAAGACCAAATCCCTACGACTCTTTCATAAAAGAGAGCGAAAAAAGCGTTGTAGGGGTATTCAAGTGCGATGAAAAAATCGTAGGCACGATCGCCGGAATCCCCAGAGAATCTTACGCTGAAGGCACCAAACATAACGTGTGTTATGTAACAAATATGAAACGCCTTCATGATCTGGATAGTCGTATCAACTGGATCGAAGCTTTCAATAAGATGTACGATCCGCTTGATTCCTCCGTTTATTTCTGTAGCGTGGTAAAAGAGAATACAGACGTCCTTAAGATGCTCAGAAAAGAGAGGCCCAGGCTTCCCTTCGCGGTTGATATGGATGGCTACAGGACTTATATCATCAGTCCGACAGCTCCTGTCAAAAATCCCTGTAAAGAGCTGCGGCTCAGGAGGGCAACGAAAGATGATGAGGCGGAAGTTCTTTCGTTTCTTGGCACCTGGGGCGGGAAAAAGAGTCTTTTCCCTGTTATAACAAAACTTGACGGGGAGAGTGCGCCGAAAATTACGGACTTTTATATTCTTCACAGGGATGGTAAGATAAAAGCTCTTGGCGCTCTTTGGGACAGAACGGACTGTAAGCAGTATGTGGTTGAGGAGTACTCCGGAAAAATAGCTTTCCTGCGTGCGTTTAACCCCATCATCTCGAAGCTTGGCTATGTGACGATCCCGCCTGAGGGGACAGAAATAAAGTTTACTTTTCTGTCTATGTTTCTTGCGGAGGGGTACAACCGCGATTATTACATGACTTTTTTGCATCACATAAGAAGTGAAGTCAGAAAAACCCACGACATGCTTGTTCTGGGGACAAGTGATCACAACGAAAAGAGAGCTGTACTGGATGAGATCCGGGCACTTAAGTTTGATACCCAGCTATGCGAGGTTGTCATGAGTAATTTCAGAGGCGCAGAGAGAGTCAAATTCGATTACACAAATCTGGAAGTGGAGTGTGCATTACTATGAGTATTTTGAATGTTGAGCATCTGACCCACGGCTTTGGGGACAGAGCTATTTTTGATGACGTTTCCTTCAGGCTCCTTAAGGGCGAGCACATCGGCCTTGTAGGCGCCAATGGCGAGGGAAAGTCAACTTTTATGAACATCATCACAGGGCAGCTGATGCCTGATGCAGGTAAGATTGAGTGGGCCAAGAACGTGAAAGTTGGCTATCTTGACCAGCATGCGGTCCTGAAGCAGGGCATGACCATCAAGGATGTGCTCTCTTCAGCTTACGATGAGCTCTTCGAGATGGAGCGCAGAATGAACGAGATCTGCGACGCCATGGGTGAGGCAGGTGAAAAAGAGCTTGAGGACTACATGGAGGAGCTTGGAACCATTCAGGATCTTCTGACCAATCACGATTTTTACCTGATAGATTCGAAGATTGAAGAGGTTTCAAGAGCTCTGGGATTTTTGGAGCTTGGCCTGGACCGCGATGTTACCGAGCTTTCCGGTGGACAGAGAACAAAGATCCTGCTGGCTAAGCTTCTTTTACAAAAGCCCGATATCCTTCTTCTGGATGAGCCTACAAACTATCTGGATGCGGAGCACATTGTGTGGCTTACAAGATATCTTCAGGAGTATGAGAATGCATTTATCCTGATCTCTCATGACATTCCGTTCCTCAACAGCGTGGTAAACATAATCTACCACATGGACGGCTATACTCACGCTCTGGAGCGTTATGTGGGAGACTACGACAAGTTCATGGAAGTCTATGAGGCTCAGAAGGCGCAGAGAGAGGCTGCCTATAACAGACAGCAGCAGGAGATCGCAGAACTTAAGGACTTTGTTGCCAGAAACAAGGCCAGAGTTGCCACAAGAAACATGGCCATGGCAAGGCAGAAAAAGCTGGACAACATGGACCTCATCGAGAAGATCCAGGAGAAGCCCAAGCCGGAGTTTTACTTTAAGACAGCCAGAACCCCGGGCAAGTTCCTCTTTGAGGTAAAAGACCTTGTGATAGGCTATGATGAACCGCTCTCCAAGCCGCTTAATCTGGCTATAGAGCGCAATACCTTCACGGTTCTCACCGGAGCCAACGGGATCGGAAAGACCACTCTCTTAAAGAGTATCCTCGGCATAATCCCACCGATCTCCGGTAAGGTTCAAAGGGGTGAAAATGTTGAGATAGGCTATTTCCAGCAGGAAATGTCACCTGATATCGAGACAACCTGTCTTGAGGAGATCTGGAACGAATTCCCGGGATTTTCACAGTACGAGGTGAGATCAGCGCTTGCCAAGTGCGGACTCACAACGAAACATATCGAGAGCAAGTGTAAGGTCCTCTCCGGAGGTGAGCAGGCGAAGGTAAGGCTGTGCAAGCTGATGAACAGAGAGTCCAACATTCTGGTGCTGGACGAGCCTACGAACCATCTGGATGTGGATGCAAAAGAGGAGCTGCACAGAGCTCTTAAAGAGTACAAGGGCACTGTTATCATGGTATGCCATGAGCCTGACTTTTATCAGGACCTGGCTACTGACGTGCTTGACTGCACAAAATGGACTACAAAACTGATCTGATCATCGAGGGGACATATGTTGTTATGAAGAAAAGACAATTGTTGATAATACTGGCGGCAGCTCTTTTAACGACGGGGTGTGGCAGCTTTAGTAAAAATAATGCAGAGGTCGAAGTAAGCGAGGCAGATACTGCCAATAGTGAGGAATCTGCAGCAGAAGTCGGAAGTGAGCCGGAGACTGAGCCCGAAGAGGAGCCTGTAGTTACATATGAGCTCGCATATGCTTACGAGGATCAGCTCAAGATAATAAACGATAACTTTGACGTTTGGAAACTCACTGACGAGGACCGGGAGGTCTTTTCCCCGTTTATGGATTATGGCTACGCTATAGATGACCTGGACAGGGACGGATATCTTGAGGTGATAAAGACCTTTTGGGGCGGCGAAACAATGCTGTACCGGACGTCTATCTATGAGACCACAGATGATAAGAGCCTTGTCGAATGGGACATGGATGCCTTCAGGCAGCTTGATATAGAGCCGTGCATCAGTGAGCTTGACAGTGTGTACGTGATCGAAGACGCGAAATATATGGTTTATGCAACCGAGAAAGAATCAGCTGATTCCTACTGGGGCATGAATACTTTTTACAGGATGTTTATAGAAGACAACAAGATCACGCTTGAAGAGATCAAGGATGGCGAGCAGTCCTGGTATTTCGGTAATGAGAAGGAGAGATTTTCCTGGTTTCAAGAGCTGTCTATTGAGAATCTGACCACCTCTTATGAAAAGAAATACTTCCGGGATGAAAGAGATACAACAGGCCTGTACACCGCATATCTGAACGGTGAGACAGAAGCTGTACAGGATTGCGAATATGATGACCTTATAAACGGAGCGACAGAAAGCGGATACACCATTCATGATTACAGCTATATTGACTGCGGAAATGACGGAGTATATGAACTGCAGGCGATAGTTAATGCCAAAGAGCTGGATAATGTCAGTTACAGCTTTGTGATCAAGGAAGACGGCGGCAAATTATATATAAGATATATAACAATAGTCAGTGCTGAAAAAACAGAAGGAAGTATCAGCCCTCTGGGTTTTGTCTATGAATTTGGTAAAGGCGCAGCCAGTCTTGCCATCTATAATTATGGTTTCCTTGATGCTGATGCCAGATATCACTTCTTTTATGAATGCTTTTACTACCTGGATATCGACAATTTTGACTTTGGAGATGATGTGGAGATTGATGAAGAGGTGTGGAAGGATACCCAGCTCATGGTCTATTATCTCTCTGAGGATCATAAGGATGTAGAGAACACCTATCATCAGTACTTCTACATCGGAAGTGACAAGTACTACGAAAATGACAATATTTTCAAGAACACCCTTGAAGAAGCAGGCTTTAAGACCTATACCGATAAGGAGATCAAGAAGATATTAAACGATCGTGCCAAAGAGATCGGCTTGGACCCGGCTATAAGGGATGACTAAAAATAGCGCACAATATAATTGCAAAAAATATAAAACGTGATATAATCCTCTTATAACAATTAATGCTTATAAGAGGATTTTGCAATGTCTAAAGAGTTTGATATTCAGGAGTACATGACCAGGGGAGTTGAGCGTGTTGTTGCAGATGCTGTAAGAGCCACACTCAGGAATCCCAAGGAGAGCGCATATATGGCTAAGTTTGCGGTAGCCAGCAGTGCAGCTTCCAAAAAAAGAGCAAAAATGGAGAAGGCAGGAGAGCATATTCCGCCATTCCTTATTGCCAGCATAACCAGCAGCTGTAATCTTCACTGCGCCGGATGCTATTCAAGATGTAACGATGCTACCAACGACAATGAGCCTGTTAAGCAGCTCTCAGATGAGGATTGGAGCAACATTTTTGATGAGGCGGATGAGCTTGGAGTAAGCTTTATTCTTCTTGCAGGCGGAGAGCCACTTCTTAGGCGCGGCGTAATCGAGGCTGCAGGTAAAAAGCAGTCAATCCTGTTCCCTATTTTTACAAACGGAACATATATGACTGAGAAATACTTTGATGAATTCGACAGAAATCGTAATCTTATCCCTATCATGAGTATAGAGGGTGAGCAGGAAGCCACTGACAGAAGAAGAGGAGAGGGCGTATACGAGAAGCTGATCTCTAACATGGATGAGCTCAAGAGAAGAGGCCTTATTTTCGGAACTTCAGTTACCGTGACAACCGATAACCTCAAGGAGGTTTCCTCTGAGAGCTTTATCGGCATGATGTCTGAAAAAGGCTGCAAAGCAGTTATCTTCGTTGAATTTGTTCCCGTTGATGAGGATTCGGAGCATCTTGCACCGGGAGATGAGGACAGAGAGTACTTAAAGGCAGAGATCATGAGACTCCGCGAGGAGCACCCGGAGATGGTATTCGTATCATTCCCCGGAGATGAGAAGAATTCAGGCGGATGTATTGCTGCCGGAAGAGGCTTCTTCCACATCAACTCCCAGGGAGGCGCAGAGCCATGTCCCTTCTCACCTTATTCTGATATCAATGTAAAAGAGACTTCCCTAAGGGAAGCAATGAAGTCAAAGCTCTTTTTGGAACTGCAGCAGCAGGGCGTTCTTCTGGACGACCATAAAGGCGGATGCGTCCTGTACGAGAAACGAGATCAGGTAAAAGAGCTTGCAGCTGTATGATACTAATAAAAAAGAAAGTCCGGATCGGGCTTTCTTTTTTGTTGTCTGTTATTCTTTTCCGCTCCAGCAGTATGTGCAGAGTTTGCAGGGCTCGATCGGAATAGCTTCTACCATGTCATCAAGACGGTGATAGTGAAGAGATGTGAAGTTGAGTTCCTTCCTGATTTCCTCGAGCATTGCTTCATACTGAGGTGAATCCGGATCTGTGTACTTTCTTACAGTCTCCTCATTAGGGCTTGGATAACCTTCGAGCTTCTCGATAACACGTCTTGTGATGAGCTCCATCTCAGAGTTGGAACGTGAGAAGTTCAGGTACTTACATCCGTAGATAAGTGGCGGACATGCAGGCCTTATATGAACCTCTTTTGCACCGCTCCTGTACAAGAATTCTGTTGTCTCTCTGAGCTGTGTTCCTCTTACGATCGAGTCATCGATGAGCAGAAGGCTCTTGTTATTGATGAGCTGGTTAACGGGAAGGAGCTTCATCTTGGCGATGAGATCACGCCTTGACTGTACTGTAGGCATAAAGGATCTGGGCCAGGTGGGAGTGTATTTTACAAAAGGTCTGGAATATGGAATTCCGGAGGTGTTTGAATATCCTATAGCGTGGGCTACACCGGAGTCCGGTACACCTGCTACAAGGTCTGGGTGAAGGCCTCTTTGCATGTCTCTTTGTGCAAGCTTTCCTCCGCAGCCATATCTGATGTTTTCGACGCTGAGTCCCTCATATGTGGATGCAGGGAAACCGTAGTAGATCCACAGGAATGTGCAGATACGCATCTCGTCAAAGGCGGGAGCTACTATTTCAACGCTTTCCGGGGTAATATATGCTATTTCGCCGGGGCCAAGTTCTTTATAGGAATCATATCCAAGATTTAGGTAGGAAAAGCTTTCAAAGCAGACACAGTATCCTTCGTCCTTGTGGCCGATCTGTACGGGTGTTCGTCCGAAACGGTCGCGGGCAGCATAGATACCTTCGGGAGTCATAAGAAGAAGGGACATTGAGCCCTTGATGATCTCCTGGGCGTAACGTATTCCCTCAACGATTGTTACTTTCTGATTGATTATAGAAGCTACAAGCTCAGTGGGATTGATATCTCCGCCACTCATTTCAAGGAAGTGGGAACGGTTATCAGCAAAGAGCTTATTGGTTATTTCATCGATGTTATTGATCTTACCGACAGTGGTAATGGCGTAGGTGCCGTGATGGCTCCTTACAATAAGGGGCTGTGGTTCAAAATCGGATATACAGCCTATTCCAAGGTTCCCTTCCATCTTGAGCATGTCATCTTCAAACTTGGGTCTGAAGTAGGATCTTTCTATATTGTGAATAGAGCGATCGAAGCCTTTCTTTTTATCATAAACTGCGAGTCCGGCACGACGAGTGCCAAGATGTGAGTGGTAGTCGGTTCCGTAAAAGAGATCAAAGACTGCACTTTCACGAGACGCTACACCAAAAAATCCTCCCATGTAGAAACCTCCGGATTAATTGCTAATAGAATAAAGGGTTGTCAGATACGCTAACAATAATAGCACAACTCTCAGCAATTTTTGAAGTGTTTTTGATACAGATTGATAAGAAAAATATCGGGTATTGTAGTATCATTGCTTATTGAGGAAGTATTTTGATTTTATAGGAGGACGATATGAAAATTTATAAGGTTACAGACCCGGAATTTGTTAACTACGGAAGGATCATTGAGGGGTACGAAGAGGAGAAGAAGCAGATCGAGGATGCGCTTCGCGACAAGACTCCTATCCCTGAGGGAACTGATTATGTAGCAGAGGAGAAGGCTCTTCAGGAGCTTCCTGCAGCTGACAGGATCACAAACTCTCTTTTCGGCGGATCACCAATGCAGTTCGGATGGTGCAACGGACACAACACCAAGCTCAACTGTCTTGAGTACCACCGTTCAAGCGAGATCAATCTCGGCGCTACAGACTTTATCCTTCTTCTTGCAAAAAGAGAAGAGATCGTTGATCACAAGATTGACTCAAGCAAGGTTAAGGCATTTCTTGTACCAAAGGGTGTAATGGTTGAAGTTTACGCTACAGCTCTTCACTACGCTCCATGTCAGGCCAGCAAGGATTCAGGCTTCCAGGTGCTTGTAGGACTTCCAAAGGGCACAAATGTAGGAAAGCCTGATTTCACACCTGCTAATCAGGAAGATAAGCTCATCACAGCAACCAATAAGTGGCTCCTTGCACACGCTGAATCTTCTGAGGCCAAAGACGGTGCATGGGTTGGAATAACAGGTGAGAACATCGATATCGCAGCAGATATCTGATAGAAAAACAGAACTCCGGTTACCGTTGTTGCACGTGTTTACGCAGATTTTATAAAGATATAAGAATGTGTGACAGTTTTGTGACAGTAATTCATGTTATTATGATTTTGCAAGCAGCGCTTATTGCTTTTAAAAAATTTGCAATTCAACAAAATTAAAATAACAATGATAAGGATGGTAATGTATTATGAGAAAGATTATGACAATGGTAACAGGTGTGATCATGGCAATGGTGATGTTCATCAGCGGCGGTTTTGCTTCAATGACAGCTTATGCGGCTGATGAGTCTGCCAAGTATATAAAGGGTGCAACTTTTATCAGTGCTGTTCATGGACAGACTGAGGACGGAAGCGAGATCGTACTTGCTCTGTATGAGAAAAAGGGTCAGGACATTGCTTACATCAATGATGGAATGGAGCATGTTTTCACAGATTTCAAGATCAAGTATGACACAGTAAAGGGAATCGGTGATGTTCAGAAGATAACTGTTGGCGGAAACA
>JAFSTR010000090.1 GCA_017445665.1 Butyrivibrio sp.
CGGGAACACAATATGCTTGTGTCCGGATTCTTTGTCTATGATGCTGAACAGAAGCTTCATAGCTTCCTCTGCCATAGCCACCATGGGCTGCCTGAGTGTAGTGAGCCTTGGAACACAGTACTCTGAAATCTCCTGTCCGTCGTATCCCACAACGCTTACATCCTCAGGCACCTTGATACCTGAATCAGCCAGAGCCCTCAGAGCTCCAACTGCCAGCACATCTGAAATACAGTAGAGCGCAGTAAACTTCTCCCCGGACTCAATAAGTGCCTTGGTTGTATCGTAACCGTTGCCGAAGGTATAGATCCTTCTGTCAACGTATCTTATAAGCTTCTCATCCGGCTTGATCCCGTGCTTCTCAAGGGCCTCAAGATATCCCTTAAGACGCAGCTTAACAATTGAAGGTGTATCGCTTCCCTCAGTAAGTATCGCGATCTTCTTATGCCCAAGGCCGATAAGATATTCTACAACCTTGCAGCTCTCCTTCTCATCGTCAACAGAAACCGTTGAATACTCATTTCTGCTCAGCTCATCTGCAATATCGGAACCAATAGTTGCAAACACAACAGGAATATTGAGCTGCTTGATCTTCTCGGCGGAATGCTTGGCAGCTCCGCCCATAAAAATAATTCCGCGAAGTCTTTTTTCCTTCTCAAGTTCCAGTGCCACATCTACCTCATCCTCATGGGATTCAACGTGTCTCATTACCAGGGCATACTTTCTCTCTTCCACTTCCTTCTCGACCACCTCGATCATAGGGGCAAAGAAAGGGTTGGTAATACCCCTTACAAGAACTGCAATGCACTTGGCGTCTGTTCTCTTAAGATTTCTTGCACTGTTATTGGGAATATATCCGGTTTCCCTGATAACCTCCATTATTCTCTTTTTGGTTTCGGGATTTATATCCGAATGATTGTTGATAGCTCTTGATACGGTGCTGACACCAACACCGCATCGTCTTGCTATCTCAACTATTGTAATCTCTGACATGTCTCACATCCAAAATAATTATATTGCAGTTCTGCGATAAACTCTGGCAAAGTCATGCATCTTCTGACAGAGCTCAGGCGTGGGAGCATCCTTCTTCATCCTCCATACCCAGTTTCCGCCAAGGGTTGAAGGAGTATTGATCCTTGCATATCCCGGAAGCTCAAGATAATCCTGCATAGGAATTATAACAGTATCCGACACGCTTGCAAAGCTTGCTCTTATTGTAGCCCACACAGCATCCTTAGCCGTCTTGATACCAAGGTATTCCTTGGCAAACTTCTTATCTTCCCTGGGAAGATGATCGAACCAGTTTCTTGTGGTGTCGTTGTCATGCGTACCTGTGTAAACGATGCAGTTCTTAGTATAGTTGTGAGGAAGATAATCGCTCTCTTCTCTTGAATCAAAAGCAAACTGCAGGATCTTCATTCCCGGATATCCTGTCTTTTTAACAAGCTTTATAACAGAAGGTGTAAGGAATCCAAGGTCCTCTGCAATGACCTTCTTCTCGCCCAGTTCCTTCTTCATGGTATCAAAAAGTTTATATCCCGGTCCCTTTCTCCACTCGCCGATCTCAGCGGTAGGATTGCCGTAAGGGATTGCATAGTACTCATCAAAACCTCTGAAGTGATCGATCCTGACTACGTCATAGAGTTTGTAGCAGTGTCCGATCCTCTTCATCCACCATTTATAGCCTGTCTTCTCATGGTAGTCCCACTTGTACAGAGGATTTCCCCAGAGCTGTCCCGTAGCACTGAAAGCATCGGGAGGACATCCGGCAACATCAATGGGAGTATTCTTTTTATCAAGCTGGAACAGCTCAGGATTAGCCCAGGTATCAGCGCTGTCAAAGGCAACATAGATTGGGATATCTCCGATGATCTCTATTCCGTTGTCATTGGCATATTTCTTGAGCCTGGTCCACTGCTCCAAAAACAGGAACTGAAGGAAGCTGTAGAAATCTATCTCCCCGGCATATTTCTCCTTGGCAGCCTTCATAGCAGCCGGTTTTCTGAGACGGATGCTCTCCTCCCAGGTATTCCAGCTTCTGCCGTCATAGTCGTTTTTAAGTGCCATGAACAGTGAGTAATCAAGGAGCCAATCATTATCACGCCTCTTCTTAAAAGCCTCAAAATCCTTTTTCAGCTTATCAGCATTTTTCGCCTTATCGATGTTTTCATAGGCCTTCTTAAGCAGTACAAATCTTGAGCGGTACATCTTCTCATAGTCAATGTACTCCTCCGATCCACCGAAGTCGCATGCGTCAGCTTCTTTTTTTGTCAAAAGACCTTCTTCAATAAGTGCTGTGATATCGATAAAATAAGGGTTTCCCGCAAAGGTTGAAAAAGACTGATAAGGAGAATCTCCATAGCTTGTGGGGCCTAAAGGAAGTATCTGCCAATAGCTCTGGCCCGCCTCCTTAAGAAAGTCCACAAAATCATAAGCCTCTTTTGAGAATGTTCCAATTCCATACTCAGAAGGCAGTGAAAAAATCGGAAGTAAAACGCCGCATTTTCTACTTGATCTGCTGTTTGTCTTTGCCATATCTGACCTCTCCTTTTGCGTGAAATACCTGATTAAAGTTTAAACGAGCTACGGAAATTTTACCGTTACCGGTAACGTTTCCATAGCTCTACTTTACCACATTTTTCAATTACGATACAAGAAAATTTCTATTAATTTGAATTCTCTTCAAATTCACTTTTCCTGATACCCCAGATGAGGTTTCTCCACTGCTCAAGCTGATCTGTTGTCATGAAGCCGTTGGAGGTTCCCATGTATCCGATCTTGTAGGATGCAAACAAAAGTGCATTCTTTATGGCATTAACACTGTCGCCGGTCTCCATGTAGTAGTGAAGGAAGCATGCAAACAGCGCATTTCCTGCACCTATGGTGTTTACAACCTCATTTGTCTTGACTGTATTGTAGTGAACACGAAGGTCCTTGGTCTTATCAAAAAGAATAAGTCCCTCGCTGCCCTGTCCGAGAATTATTATCTCTGTCCCGTATGTATCCGATATGCGCTGGATAAAATCATAAGGGTCCTCTGTCAGGGTATCATCACTGAAATAAAGAACTTTCGC